>NZ_JBQSVT010000008.1:0-133440 GCF_052376555.1 Specibacter sp. AOP5-B1-6 | reverse complement strand
ACGGAAAGAAGTTTCCGGCGAGCACTAACGATTCTCGTGACATCGCGGATCATTTTCACCTAGAAACAAGTGACGACGGCCCTCCCCTCTTCGCCACTTCGCGAGAACTTGACGGACTCATAGAATCAATACATTTACAGATCCGACTGGATTCAGCGCCGCCAGACCCCCAAGCAACCCAGTGCTTCGACGCCATTCTCAGTCAACTGACAGACCTCCACGGCGAGCCAACCATTCCATGGCACGGACAGAAAGGCCTGCGGAAGATGTGGCACGTCAACGACATAGACATTGATATCACCTACAACGACAGCCGCAGCGCACTCACAATCGGAATTCAGGACGAACGTTCCTTCGCCGAAGTGGAAGCCTACGCCCGAGCCAACAGCGTGGAATGAATTCCGTATCCTTCAATGGCTCCTTCGCCCAATCACACAGCGGCGCCCTCTGGCCCGCAAGGCGTTCGCCTACGGGCTCGGCTCCCAGCGTTAGACACTTGGTGTGCACTAGAACCAGTGGCAGTCACTGGCGATACGTCGAGTGGCTTCACCGAGCGACACTTCAGCGTCAAAAACGGTCTCATCGATCCCCGACAATGTGTCCTGGTCAATCCACCACTGCCGCATCTCCGTCGCGCCGAAACGGTCAGAAACGTCCTTGGTTAAGTGCCGCCGGAGCGTCTCGTCAAAAGTCAGATCGTATCGGTACGAGAAGCTTCGTCCCTGATGATCAGAGGCCAAGGTACGGAGCATCGATCCATAGATCGATTCCTTGAGAATACCCTCAACAACTACATGGAATCCTTGCGCGAGAGCGTATCGGGCAGTGAGGTCTATGAGTCCAACGGCAGCATTTTCCGGTTCATCTCTGACGTGAAGGACTTGGCGCCTCAAAACATCTTGACCAACGATGGCAACCTCGCGGGGCTTGACCTTGCGGACAGCCCGCGCCAATGAAGATTTGCCGCTACCTGAATTACCTCTGACGATAATGAGGCGCGATTCATCACTACCTGCCATGACATTGACCCCAACCTTTGGATTCACTAGTACGTCACCCAATTATGTCCGCCAGATGTGGCTCTAATCACTGGGACCCACAGATCTGGGCATACTCGGGTTCCATGTCCCGCACAACCTTCCGCTTACGGTCGCACCAATGTTGTGGAGACGAGAACTGAAATTTGTGCAGACGACTTCTGAAAACGACATCGGGGGCTCATCTTGATCAGGTCAGCCGGACGTAGGCGGGCGATCTCTTCCTGTTGACCCGATCTGACCAGTCGATCACCCCTGCGTAAGCGCCGCCATTACCCGTGTTTGTGCACTTTCTCGATCCACACCCGCAGCGTCCAGCGCCCGATCCAGGCGGTCGCGATGGACACTCAGCACCCCGAACAATAGGTGCTTGATCCCGACGTGATCGCAATGATGCTCCCGCGCGGTGCGTTGTGCCGCTTTGAGGGCGTCCAGAGCCCCGCGGGTGAACGGCAACTCTTCTGAGGTGTCTGGCGGACCAGGGGAGGCGAAACGCACTATCGCAACACGCACCTCCTCAGGCCAGACCCCCAGCGCCGTCTGCACCGCGTCCGGTTCAGCGTGCAAAAGCCCCAATAGTAAATGCTCGGGACCGATGTACGAGTCATTCATCATCCACCTTGACTCTTCCTGAGCCAGGACCACCACCCGACGAGCCCTGTCGGTGTAGTTCCCAGAAAACTTCGAACCGCCCATGCCCCTAACTGTAGACTTCGCGGCGCGTCAGCACCACGGGCGCGCCTCCCGATGCGCGGAAGGCTGCACGTCCCGGTAGACGTTCCCCTTACGGGACGAGCTGGGAGTCTGGCCGGCCGGAAGCAATCGTGTTGGAATGCTCCTGCTCCAGCCCATCGTTGGGCTGGTGGTTCATGGCGGTATTGCCGAATTACGTGAGCTGGAAGATCAAATCTGTCGCGCCGGGCTGCTTGCATTCTCACAGGGAGTTCTTGGCTCACCGATGGTGCTCAGTGCCGAGAGTAGGACGATCGGAGGGCGAATAGTCGGTGCTCACGGCTTGACGTCGTATCTGATCGGGAAAACCGCGGATTTCCGCGGATTTCCCGCCCAATAGTTGAAAAACGTGACGTCAACCGGCGTCTTAACTGGCCCTGTAAAGGCCAAAAACGTGAGCAACTTTTCGTTCAAAAACGTGAGTAGAACGTGATTTGACCCGTTGGTGCACCCGGCTGAAACAGTAAAAACGCAGGTCAGAGGCCCTTTTGTGCCCCGGGCGGGAATTGAACCCACGACCAAGAGAAACCCAGGACTCTCATGCCAATCGTTGCCATTCAACGCTGAAAACCGCCAATTTTCGGGGGAGTGCGGGACAACAGTGCCCCTTGACATGCCAGCAATTGTTGTTGGTTTTCGTTGAAAAACGTGAGTAAAACGTGACGGGGCCCTGCATCACTGCTCCGGTGCTGCTGTTTGATGACCGTTTGCAGGTTCATCGGCATGGCTGGTGGCATGTCACCTGGTGTGAAACGACTGGCGTCGTGTGTCAACGGTTCGCGTTGTTCAAGGCGTGGTGTCGGTCCCGCCTGACTAGCGGCCAAGATCGGCGATAAAAATGCTGTTTGTTGACTTTTTGTCGGGGGAGTGGAGCGTCTTTTGCCATGATTTGGGGACCGTTTGCCTCCATCAGGCCAACCCTTTCAGCCCAAATTGGGATCAATTCTGAAAGCCAAATTGCGAACGGTTAGTGGGTCGCGGTTTACCCTCGGGGGTTGACCCTGGGGGCTTGACTTCACGCCATTGGAACTAGCAGGCTTTGCAGGAGGGACACAGACAGGCTACGTCGGCCGGTGATAGCCCTGATTTCAACTCAGATCGTTTCGTATCGATAGAAAGGATGCTGTCCCGATGAACGAGTGATCGCCATGGCCTGTGGTGCCGTATGCAGCGATTCAAGATCCACCCGGCGGTCACAGCGAGCCAGTGTGGATTCACGGTGCGAAATGGTTATCACAGTGGTTTCGCCGGACAGGGCCGCCACCGCATCCAGCAGTATCCCTTCCGTCGCTGCATCCAGGCTTGCCGTAGTCTCGTCCAGGATGAGCACCCGGGGCCGCAACAGCAGGGCGCGGGCCAGTGCGATGCGTGCCCGTTCCCCTCCCGAGAGCCTGGTGCCGTCTTCGCCGACGACTGTGTGCACCCCGGAGGGCCAGCGTTCGGGATCCAGCGGCAGCCCGGCTTGTTCCAGGGCCGCGGCGGCCTGTTCTTCGGAGGCAGCCGGCATGGCCAGCTGCATGTTCTGAAGAAGTGAACCGTGAAAGATTGTGGTGTCCTGCTCCACCAGTGTGACGAGTGTCCGGAAAACGCCCTTGTCCACGGCCCAGGCATCTACGGATTCACCGTCCGCGGTGAACAGCTCGATGGTTCCGGCTTCCGGTGCCCAGAGCCGCGCCAGTAGGCGGGCCAGGGTGGATTTCCCTGCCCCGGAACGCCCTGCGATGCCCAGATGCTCTCCCGGGGTAACGCTCAGCCAAGTCGAATCCAACGCCGAAACGCCTCCCGCATAGCTGAAGGAGGCGCCGTTGACACGAACCCCCAGCGGCCCAGCGGGTGAAAAAGGAATCTGGTGCGCAGGCACTGTGTTTTCCTCGACCATGGTGATGCCCTGAAGCACCCTGCGGGCGCTGGCACGGTGCGGTTGCAACTGGGTCAGCACGGCAACCGCCTCCATCAGGGGTGCCACGAGCGTGAGGGCTCCGGCGATCAAGGCCGGGATCCACACCAGCTCGAGTCCGGGCTGGTTCCATGCGGCCAGGAACACGACCACCAGGATTCCCAGGGAGCACACCTCGCGCAGACTTGACGCCGCTGCCTCACGGACCTTGAGGCTCCGTTCCAGGCCGGTGACGGTACGGGTGGCGTCGGCAAGCTGGAGTTGCACCTGGTTCTGCAGCCCGAAGCCGAGGATTTCCCGGGATCCGGAGAGCAGGTCCACCGCCAAGGCCGAGAGCTCGGCCTTGGCCCGTTGCAGCTCCTGGCCCAGCGCGGCACTTCTCCGCAGCCAGGGCAGGGTGAGCAGCACCAGTGCCGCGCATCCCACCACGAAGCAAACTGCCAGCGACGGACCGATCCGGTACAGCGCCGCGGTGCCGCCGAGCAGCAGCACCGCGGCACCGGCCAGCTGGGCGAGTGTGTGGGCGTAAAAGAACTCCAGCTTTTCCACGTCTCCCATGGCCGTGGCTGCCAGCCGTCCTGTGTGTTGTCCGGGCCGGCGGGCGGGCACGCCACGGGAGAATCCGTCGAAGAGGCCTATGCGCAGGGCCGCAAGCACCCGGTAGGCAATCGAGTGCGAGAGGTCCATCTCGTGCCAGGTGAGCACGGCGCGCAGCAGCACGGCGGCCGCACCGGCCATCCACCAGAACGGGGCGGCGGCCTCCTGCCTGAACAGGGCCAGGGACACTACATAGGAACCTGTGACGGCGAGAAACACCAGTGCCAGATTGTTGGCTAGGCCAACCAGCCCGGTCCAAGCCATGGCCGGCCATTGCCCGGCCAGCTGTGGAACCAGGCCCCACAGCGGATGGGATTGCCGCCTGTCAGCGTCGTACTGGTTCTGGTTCATGGTCCCTCCGGGGATGTGATCGGGGTCGGTTCAGGCTGTACACCTGCATACAGTGCCCCGTCCCGCAGCTGCAGCACCGTGTCGGCGGCTGCCAAGGCCTCGGGCCGGTGGGCAATCATCAGCACAATGCGTTCCTGGGCCTGGGCGCGCAGTGAATCCATGAGCTCGGCGGCCAAGGCCGGATTCAGTGCCGAGGTGGGCTCATCCAGCAGGAGCACTGGCCGGTCCGCGAGGATGGCGCGGGCTATGGCCAGCCGCTGCAGCTGGCCCCCAGACACCGAGTGTCCGGCTTCGGACAGGACAGTGTCCAGACCCTGTGGCCACGAATCAAGCTCGGAGGTCAGCCCGGCCTGGTGCAGGGCGTGGAGCATGTCCGCGTTTCCGGCAGTGGGCTTGACAGCTGCCAGGTTGGCGCGGATGGTGCCCGGAAACAGGTAACTGCGCTGGGAGACAACACTGACATCCGCCGGTTCCAGAACGCGCCCGTCCAGAAGACATTGACCTTCGGCCGGCAGCAGGCCCAGCATGATGTCGAACAGGGTGCTTTTCCCGGCCCCGGTGGGACCGGCCAGCGCCGTGATGCCGCCCCGGCTGATCTGGGCGGTGGCATGGCGAAGGACCCACCGGGAGCCGGGATCGTAGCGGAAGGAAACATCATCCAAGGTGAGCATTCCGCCTCGCGCTTGTTCGCGGTCGGTGGGGTCCGCCGCGTCTGGCCGGACGCGGGGGTGGGTGCCGCCGTCATACGTGGTTGGAAGGGCCGGCTGGTCCCCGGACCCGATCGCGGCATCGATGCTGCCCAAGGCGGAGATGCCCAGGTAGCCGGCATGCCACTGGCGGGCCAAATCCCGGACGGGCCGGAAGAGCTCCGAAGCCAGGATGAGGGTGAAGAAGACCAGTGCCGTGTCCGTTCCGGGGCCCGTGATCAATCCGGGGCCCGCGGGCAGGGCGCCGAGCGCACCCAAGGCTGCGAACGCTGCGGCGGCGAGCAGGCCGGCCTGGATGCCTAGGTCGGCAAGTGCGGTGTCGGCCAGCGAGACCCTCATGGTGGCCACGGTGGCCTGGTGCAGCGCATCGGAGCGCTCCTTGAGCCGGGCCCGGAACAGGGGGACGGCGTCGAGGATTTTCAGGGTGCGCATGCCCTGCAGCGCTTCGAGGAAATCTGCACTGAGGGCTTCATAGGAGTCCCAATGCCTGCTGCTGCGGCGGGCCAGAAGTTTGCCCCACAGCCGGGGAGCGCCAACGGCCACCACAACGGCCAGCAGCAGTGCGGCGGCGAGGAGGGGATTCAGAACGGCCATCGCGGCCAGCAGGATCGGGCACACGATATACAGCTGAAGTGCGTGGGGAATGTAGGCGGTGACGTAGCTGTCCACTCCGTCGGCGCCCTCGCTCAGGGCCAGCCGGCGGGCGCCCCCGCGTTCGGAGGTGTCGCGCAGGCGTTCGGGTTTCAGCAGGGCGGCGGCCAGTGAGGCCCGCAGGTCCAGCCGCACGGCGGTGCCGAGGGTGCACGCCAGCCTTGCGTGGACTTGCTGGAGCGCCCCGCGGGCCAGTCCGCAGCCGAGCACCGCCAGCAGGTTCCCGGCCAGGTGCGCCGCAAGGTGTTGTTCCGCGCCGCCTTGGCCGGTTCCCGGCACCAGCCCGGCCAGTGCCTGGGCCAGAAACCAGGCCTGCAGCCAGTAGGTGGCGGTGCACAGGCAGAGGACGGCGGTGAGCGTGTTCAGTGTTGCCCGGTGGCCCCGGGCCAGGCCCGTCAGGCGCTTGTTGACCAACACAGGTTTTCCTTTCGATTGTCTCCGCACGCAAGGAAGGCCGCCGGGCGGGAGCGGGCTCCTTTGCGGCGGCCTTCGTTTACAGGTGGGCGCTAGAAGGCTTCGGGATGCAGTGCCTGGGCTATCTGCTCCACGGCCCTGATGTTGCCCCAGGTCCCGGGCATGACGGCATCGGAGTCAATGGCCAGCAGGCGGTTGTTCTGCACGGCGGAGACCTGCGGGAACTTCTCACGCAGGTAGTCCAGTGTTGCCTGCTCGTGGGCCTCGTCGAGGGTGGTGAACACTATGACCTCCGGGTTCTTCTCGACGAGCGTCTCCGGGGAAATGATGGCCGAGAAGAATTGCGCGAACGCCTTGTCCTCGGGGCTGAAGACATTGTTGCCGCCGGCCATCTCGATCATGTTGTATTCAATGCCGGCCCCAATGGCGGAAATGGTATTTCCCTCCACGAAGAGTTCGGCGACTGTTGGCTTCGCCAGGCCCGAAACCTTCTGCTCGATGCCGGTCAAGGCGGCCGCAGCCTCTGCGCCCAATTTCTCGGCCTCCCCGGTGGCGCCAAAGATGGCACCCATGTTTTCGATGTCCACCAGCAGGTCCTTCACCTCGGCGCTGCCCCTGCGCTCCATGCACCCGGCTGTGGCGATGTAGGACTCGGCGCCGGCCGCCTTGAGCTGCTCGATGCTGGCGAATCCCTGTTCGGCGGTGAACTCGTACCCGGTGGGGGAGTAGACCAGATCCGGCCCCACGCCCAGGAGGACTTCACGCGAGGGCGGGCCCTGTTGGCTGAGTTGCTGGACCGTGCCGGAGGCCGCCAGTTCCGGCATCAGCTCTTGGTCCTTGCTCTGTGCCTCGGCCACCACCTTGTCGGCCTGGCCCAGCCGCACCAGCAGTTCGGACTGTCCCGGCGTCATGGCCACGGTGCGCTGCGGTGCGGCACCGAAGGAAAGGGTGCGGCCGCAGTTCTCGATGGTGGTTGCGGTGCTGGCGGATGCGGCCGGCGCGGCGGTGGACACGGCCTGGCCGCAACCGGTCAGCAGTGTTCCGCCCAGTAGCAGGCCGGAGGCCAGGAGCAGATTTTTCTTGATCATGCTTTTCCCTTAATTAGTTCAGTTTCAAATTCGATTGCCAAGCTTTGAGGTGCCGGAGCCGTGGGTGAGCCGAGACG
The DNA here is from genome assembly GCF_052376555.1 of Specibacter sp. AOP5-B1-6. Lineage (NCBI taxonomy): Bacteria > Bacillati > Actinomycetota > Actinomycetes > Micrococcales > Micrococcaceae > Specibacter > Specibacter sp. AOP5-B1-6. Next base: position 125,889 of record NZ_JBQSVT010000008.1, on the reverse strand, counting down.
GGCAATGGCGATCAACGGCTGCTCGGTGATCGGGTGAACGAGCTTTCGTGCCTCCACTCCGAAGGTGGTGCGGATGCTGCTTTCATTGAGGACCTCGTGCGGGCGGCCGAATGCTGTGAGTTCCCCGGCGCGCAGCAGCGCGACGTGGTCGCAGAATTCCGTGGCCAGGTTCATGTCGTGCAGGGCGGCCAGCACCGTCAGCCCGCGGTTCGTGGCCAGGGCCATGAGCTCGAGCTGGAAGGCAATGTCCAGATGGTTGGTGGGTTCATCCAGAATGAGCACAGGGGCTTCCTGCACCAGTGTGCGGGCGAGCAGCACCCTTTGCTTTTCGCCACCGGAGAGGCCGGAAATGTAGCGTTTTGCCAGGTGCAGGGCCCCAACCTCGAGCAGTGCCGAATCAACCAGCTCCCGGTCTTGGGCGGAGTCGGCACCGAAGCCGCGTTGGTGCGGGACCCGGCCCAGCATCACCATCTCATGGACGGTGATGGGGAATTCGTGGTTGGATTCCTGGGCCATGACGGCGATCCTGCGGGCCAGTTCGCGACCATTGAGGGTGCGCACATCCCTGCCATCCACGCGGACCACCCCGGATGTGGGTTTGTGGGCCAAATAGAGGGCTCGCAACAGTGTTGATTTGCCACTGCCGTTGGGACCGAGCAGGCCCAGCACCGAGCCGCTGGGCACCTCCATGGTGACGCCGTGGACAATGCGGGTTCCCTCGAGGGTGATGCCGACGTTTTCATAGGAGACGTTCACTGGTTTACTCCTGCCGCGCGGGCTCCGCTGGTGCGCAGCAGCCAGAGGAAGAAGGGGGCTCCGACGACGGCGGTCAGGATGCCGATGGGGATCTCCGTCGGCTGGACCACGGTGCGGGCCAGCAGATCGGCGAGCATCAAAAAGAACGCACCGCCCACGATGGTCAGCGGCAGCATCCGGCGGTGGTCCGAGCCCACGACCATGCGGGCCGCGTGCGGCACCACCAGTCCCACGAAGCCGATGCCGCCGCACACCGCCACTGTGGTGGCTGTCAACAGTGCGGTGGCCAGCAACAGGGTCCGGCGCATGGCCGGGACGTTCACGCCCAGCGCCGTGGCTGTTTCGTCCCCGGCCAGCATGGCGTTCAGGGCACGCGAGCGGGACATTGCGTACACGGCCACCAGAATCAGGCTGAGCCCCGGCAGGATCAGCTGCGGGTAGGTCGCGGCGGAGACGCTGCCGAGCAGGAAGAACAAGACGCTGTATACGTTCTGCGCTTCCGTGGTGATGGTGAGGAAGTTGGTGATCGCGGCCAGAAGTGAACCCAGGGCCACTCCGGCCAGAATCAGCCGGGACGGGGCTATCAGCCCTCCCTGCTTGGCCAGCAGGTAAACCAGCACCGTTGCCCCCGTGGCGCCAACAAAGGCAGCGGCGTTCAGGCTGAGTCCGGCCACGGCAGTGGAACCGGTGACGATGGCCAGCACTGCGCCGACCCCCGCGCCGGCAGAGACGCCCAGGATATAGGGTTCGGCCAGCGGATTGCGGACGTTGGTTTGCAGCAGGGCGCCGGCCAACGCCAGGCTGGCACCGGCAGTGCCGGCCAACAGGGCACGCGGCAGGCGAAAATTCCAGACTGCCTGGTCTTGGGAAACGGTGATGGAGCCGTCATTCATCCACGCCATGCCCGGCAGCAAATGTCCCACAATGATCATCCACGACTCTCGCAGGCTGGTCGACAGGGGTCCTGTGCTGGCAGAAACCAGAAGGATCACGGCAATACCGACGATGAGCAACGGGCCCACCAACTGCCGGGGGTTCCGTGGTTTCCGGGCTTCCTTGGAAACTGGGGGAGCTGTGGGCGCAGCGTCGTACGCTGCCGGGGAAGGGGGAGCAAGGGATTCATTCACAGGACAGAGACTATCTTAAATGAGAATCATTTGCATTAACAGGATTATGCGCCCGCAGCCCGGTCAGCGGTCCCGGAGTGAATGGAGGTCATGGGTCGGGTGGCCGGAGGGGATACAGCGCCAAGGGATAAAGGCTCCCGTAGTGCTGCATCCACCCAGAAACGATCGGATTGATCGACCGGGCCAATTCATCAAAGGTGCGATAAATCCGCCTAATCGCTGAAGAATGGAAGGGCTTTCGCAAGCCCCGCAATTACCAGTTCGGTGGGATCGGTCGGCTCCCAATCTGAAACATCGAGACGCAGACGGTCCGAGACTACAACCCGCCCCGCCAGGACGTCCCGCGAGATGCCATCGTGACGATAGCCGAGCCTACGGGAAACGCCTTGCGAACCAAGGTTGTCTTGGAATACCTCGGTCAGCGCAGTGACGGCCCCCAGCCCCTCAAATGCAAGACTCAGCAATGCCGTTCGGGCCTCGGTACCGAGATACCCTGTCGGTGAAATTTGAGGCCAAGCCACGACTCGGTTTCCACTTCACGTAATACCGGAAAATTGCGTGCCTTCAGCGTGACTATGCCTACCGGTTGTTCTCCTCGGAATACGCCCATTTCCAATGCCCAGTCTTCAACGCGCCAGGCACCCCTGCGGTTCCAATGCTGCTGCATCACATGCAGTGCCCGCTCACGAGGAGGCAGATCCGTCCACGGAGTCAAGAAGGGTTGCTCGCCAAGCTCGTGTACGCCGCTGGCCGCGACTCGGGCGAGCTCGGATAGCTCCTCATCGTTTGGAACACGGAGTTCCAATCGACTGGTTGCAAGCTTCAATTGCGCGAGAGGCCAGTAATCGTTGGGCATCTCGCCAGTATGGCACTGTAGTCCTCGCTTCCTGGCGTTGCGACGCGCGATCAGCCGCGCTGCAATTCTCGAAGTTCCAGTTGCGGTTCGGCGGATTCTGGCGGTTATTGCAACAGGAGGGGTTCGATCAGTTCGATCGGTTTCTTGAACTCTAGTCGTTTGCGTGGTCTGTCGTTGAGTTCGGCGGCGACCCAGTCAAGATCCTGGGCACTGTGGATGCTCAAATCGGTGCCTTTGGGGAAATACTGGCGCAGCAGTCCATTGGTGTTCTCGTTGATACCGCGTTGCCAGGGCGAATGCGGGTCGCAAAAGTAGATGTCGATGCCGGTATCCATCTTCACCGTTTTCCAGTCCTGCATTTCGATGCCTTGATCCCACGTCAGGGAATGCCGCAGTGCCTGCGGGAGTGTTTTGATCTTCGCGGTCAACGCCTCACGCATTTGCTCGGCTTTGTAGCCATCGGGTAGGTGAACGAGCATCGTGTAGTTGGTAGTCCGCTCCACGAGGGTCCCAATAGCGGTCTGGTTACCCTTGCCAATAATCAAATCCCCCTCCCAATGCCCTGGCACGGCACGGTCCTCTACCTCGGGTGGGCGCTGGGAAATATTGATCATTCCCGGGATCCGATTCTTACGCTGCCCAGCCTTGCGAGAGGGGCGCCGCACGGCCCGCCCGGTGCGTAAACACGCGGCCAGATCCCGATTCAAGGCGCCCCTCGACTGGACGTACAGGGACTGGTAAATAGTCTCCGGTGACACCCGCATCTCCTCCTGGTCGGGGAACTGGACGCGCAGTCGTCCTGCGATTTGTTCCGGTGAATACTTCTTGGAAAGGTCCTCTTCCACTACTGTACGCAGGGCTATGTTCGTGTGGAGTTTGGCCGGTTTCGGCCGGCTGGCACGCTCATAGGCGAGCATATGAGCCGAGGTTGCCCGATAGGCGGTGCCGGGTTTCGTGTTGCGTCGCAACTCCCTCGAGACCGTCGAAGCCGACCGGCCAATAACCTCCCCGATCGCTCTCAAGGACTGGCCCTGAGCGTAGAGAATCGCGATCTCTTCACGTTGAGCGAACGTTAAGCACCGGCCCTTCAAATTCCTGCCTCGGCGAGGTCGGACGCCACCGGCAGCGGCCAAGACAGTGCGCCCTGTACGCCTACTGGTATGGATGGGAATCACGGCATCAGTGATGAAATCACCTGCCTGCATCCCTGCCCAAAAGACCTGCAATAGATCCGGCCGGAAAAGGATTGAATACTTCGCCATATCAACACTCATTCACTAAGTGTTGCAATCACCGCAAGAACCCAAGGTTCCTCTTACGGGACGGGTTTGGTGTCTGGCTGGCTGGAAGCCAACCGAGTTGGAATGGATCTGCCGCAGCCGACCGTTGGGCTGGTGGTTCACGGCAAAACTGTCGAATTGTGTGAGCTGGAAGATCGAATCTGCCACGCCGGTTTGATTGCAGTCTCGAGGGACGTTCTTGGCTAACCGATGGTCGTCAGTGCCGTGAGTTGGACGATCGGAGGGCCAATATTTGGCAGCTACGGCTTCAATCCACCAGGGACTGAAAAAACCGCGAACTTCCGCCAATTTTATGCGCGCCGAGTGAAAAAAGTGACCTCAAGTGGAGTCGAAATAGACCCCGAAAAATGTCAAAAACGTGATCAACTTTTCGTTCAATAACGTGAGTAAAGCGTGATTTGGCCCCTCGGCGCACCCGGCCAAAAGAATAAAACCGCAGGTCAGAGGCCCTTTTTGTGCCCCGGGCCGGACTCGAACCGGCGGCCAAGAGATTAGAAGGCTCCTGCTCTATCCGCTGAGCTACCGAGGCGTTGACCCAATCAAGGGCCGCATCTAAATTATCAGGTTTATTCGAGGATCTCTTCCTCCACAGGCCCACCTGGTCCTGCCGTAGCCCACATTCCGGGCTTTGCCTCTGGTTGCGGGCTCTTGAGAGGCGTTGTCTTGAAGCCAGGCATCAACAGCCGCAGCTGCGGCCCATCGAAAGGTATGGAAATGGCAAACCACATCAGCCTCAGGGGCTTTGTCAGCTCTGAAATTGAAATGAGCACCACCGAGACCGGTTTGGTCATCGGCAAGTTCCGCATGGGCTCCAACATGCGCCGGTTGGACCCGATCACGAACCAGTGGGTTGACGGTGAGACCAACTGGTTCCGCGTCACCGCGTTTCGGGCCTTGGCGTCGAACGCCATGATTAGCATTCACAAGGGCGACCGCATCCTTGTGGTGGGCAAGCTCCGTGTGACTTCATACCTTCGCAAGGACGGCACCCCGGGCACTGGCGTTGAAATCGACGCAGACAGTATCGGTCCCGACCTCCAGTTCGGCGTGGCACATTACAGCCGCATGATCAGTGCGCGCCCGGCTGGGCAGCGCAATGCCTCGAACGACGCCGAATCTTCCTCCGCAGGAGGGCACTTGTCTGCGGTGCCGGATGCCCGTGAAATTCCTGCTGGCGGGCCGGCGGATTTGGCTGGCCATAACGGAGAGGGCGAAACATACGACGATGACGACATGACCGAAGATGACGACCAGGCAGCAGCCAAGGGCGACGGTGGCGGGCACGATGAGGACGGACTCGAGGATGGGGAACAGGCTGACCTTGAAACGGGAGAGATTGTCAAAGCAGCCGCGCCCTTCTAGGGCTGGGGCCATATGCACGGACGCTCGTGACAGAATGGCGGGGTGACTTTGGAAAAGATGACATCCCGCCACCAACCATCCCATCGCCGTACCAAGGCGCATGTTGTGGGAGTGACTGTCCTTTTGGCTGCCTCCATGGCCTTGGGCGGTTGTTCATTCCTGCCCAGCGGTATGCAGAATTCAGATTCTACGCAGACAGGCACAGGAGCAGCTCCTGGCCAGGATGGGGAAGAGGCGGAGGCAAAGCCACCGGAACCCCAGTCTGCCGCCCAAGAATTCTCCGGAAAGGTGAAGGAGTCACTCACTACGCTTGCTACCAGTAGCAAGGCGCCCAACCGCGAGCAAATGATGGCGGCCATGGTCAAGGCCGGAGCGGTCGAGGAAAAGGTGGAACTCTCCCTTGACATCACGCCCACAGGCCTCGCCGTTGACGCCATTGAGGCGGCAACTCCGGTGGAGGACGAATGTGTGATTGGGCAAGTGCGCGACGGTCACGTCACTGTGACGATTCTTCCGGTTCTGGCGTCAGGACTTTGTTTTGTTGGAAGCACCCACTAGTCCCCACCGGCGCGGGTCATTCCGGACGCTACCGATCAGACTCCGTGCGTCCGTCTAAAGCGGTTCGTAGAGCGTAGACAATGCCACGTTGACCACCTGCGCCGTAGCGAATGTGAGTTATATGCCTGCACCCACTAACCTTGGGGGTATGGCGGAATTTATTTATACGATGTCCAATGCCCGCAAGGCTGTTGGCGAAAAACTCATTCTTGACAACGTAAGCATGTCTTTCTATCCGGGCGCCAAGATTGGTGTCGTCGGACCCAATGGTGCCGGCAAGTCCACCATCCTGAAGATCATGGCTGGCTTGGATATCCCTTCCAACGGTGAAGCTCGCTTGAGCCCCGGCTACACAGTGGGCATTTTGCTCCAGGAGCCGCCGCTGAACGAGGAAAAGACCGTTCTGGGCAATGTCCAGGAAGGCGTTGGCGAGATCTATGCAAAGATCACCCGTTACAACGAGATCTCCGAGGAAATGTCCAGCCCCGACGTTGACTTCGACACCCTCCTTGAAGAGATGGGCAAGTTGCAGGAAGCCATTGATACGGCCGACGCCTGGGACATTGACTCGCAGCTGGAACAGGCCATGGACGCACTTCAGTGCCCCCCGGGCGACTCAGACGTCACAACCCTTTCCGGTGGTGAGCGCCGCCGCGTGGCCTTGTGCAAGCTGCTGTTGCAGAAGCCGGACCTGCTGCTCCTCGATGAGCCCACCAACCACTTGGACGCCGAGTCCGTGAACTGGCTGGAACAGCACCTGAAGAGCTACGCCGGTGCCGTCCTCGCCGTGACCCACGATAGGTACTTCCTGGACCACGTGGCCGAGTGGATCGCTGAAGTCGACCGCGGCCACCTGTACCCGTACGAGGGCAACTACTCCACTTACCTGGAAAAGAAGCGCGCCCGCCTTGAAGTTCAGGGCAAGAAGGACGCCAAGCAGGCCAAGCGTCTCACCGAGGAACTCGAGTGGGTGCGCTCCAACGCCAAGGGCCGCCAGACCAAGTCCAAGGCCCGTCTGGCCCGCTACGAAGAAATGGCTGCCGAAGCGGACCGCACGCGCAAGCTCGACTTCGAAGAAATCCAGATTCCGCCGGGCCCGCGCCTGGGCGGCATCGTGCTGGAAGCCGAGAAGCTCAAGAAGGGCTATGGCGACCGCGTCCTCATCGACGGCCTGAGCTTCACGCTGCCCCGCAACGGCATCGTCGGTGTCATCGGCCCGAACGGTGTCGGCAAGTCCACGCTGTTCAAAACCATCGTTGGCTTGGAAGAGCTCGACGGCGGCAACCTCAAGGTGGGTGACTCGGTCAAGATCTCCTATGCTGACCAGAGCCGCGGCGGCATCGACCCGGACAAGACATTGTGGGAAGTGGTTTCCGACGGCCTGGACTTCATCCAGGTCGGCCAGGTGGAGATGCCTTCCCGCGCCTATGTTGCCGCCTTCGGCTTCAAGGGCCCGGACCAGCAGAAGAAGGCAGGTGTGCTCTCCGGTGGTGAGCGCAACCGCTTGAACCTGGCGTTGACCCTCAAACAGGGTGGAAACCTGCTGCTGTTGGATGAGCCCACAAACGACCTTGACGTGGAAACGCTCAGCAGCCTGGAAAATGCGCTGCTGGAATTCCCCGGTTGCGCCGTCGTGGTGTCTCACGACCGTTGGTTCCTCGACCGGATTGCCACCCACATCCTCGCCTACGAAGGCACGGATGAGAACCCTGCCAACTGGCACTGGTTCGAAGGCAACTTTGATGCCTACGAGGAAAACAAGGTGGAGCGCCTCGGCGTCGATGCGGCACGTCCGCACCGTGTCACGCACCGCCGCCTCACACGCGACTAACTACAGTCAACACCCACTGGATGGCTTCATCGCGAACAATCCATGTGGGCACCAAACTGTTGCACAGAAATGGCCGGTCCCTCAACGGGGCCGGCCATTTCTGTCGGTGCCGGCCGACGCGACTGTTCCAGGCTGGCGGAGGGCCTCGGGCTTCTTGTGCCCGCACCCACGAAAATTCAACGCGGGTTCATGCATCGACCCGGTATGTGGCAAAGCTCTCCTGCCGACGGCGGGCCGGAACCAGCGCGGGCTGGACCCGGATGAAGAGGCCATGTGGCGCTGCCACACGGGGCAGTCAGGCGACTGGCTGCCCGGGCAGGTTCCCGTGATTTGCCGAGCAGTCCAAGGAAAGTGCCGTCTGCACGCAGCTGCGCTTGGAAAGTTGCCAGAAGCGCGATCTTTCCGGGGTGTATGCGCCTATGCTGGAACGATGTCAGTGACAAAATCCAAGCCTCCTGTCCATCGCTGGGTCTTCTGGCCAGCGGCATCGATTGTCATAATTTTCGCATCGTTCGCCATGATTGCCCCCGAGACTGCCGAGGCGCTGTTTGCCAGCATCCAAGGTGCCATCGTGGGCTATTTCAACTGGTACTACGTGCTGCTGGCCACCGCACTGGTGATCTTCTGCCTGTGGGTCGGCTTCGGCAAATTCGGCGACATCAAGCTGGGCAAGGACGACGACGTTCCCGAATTCTCACTGGGCTCGTGGTTTTCGCTGTTGTTCGCCGCGGGCATGGGCATCGGCCTGGTGTTCTACGGGGTCAGCGAACCCTTGACCCATTTCGCCTCACCGAAGCCCGGCACCACAGGAACCCCCGGCGAGCTCGCCGAGCAAGCGCTCTCACAAACCTTCCTGCACTGGGGCGTCCATGCCTGGTCAATCTACGTGGTCATCGGTTTGGCGCTGGCATACGCCATCCACCGTCGCGGCCGGCCGGTATCGATCCGTTGGACGCTTGAACCCCTGTTCGGAAAGAGGGTTCGTGGCGGCCTGGGCAACCTCATCGACGTCGTCGCCCTGGTGGGCACGATCTTCGGCGTGGCCACCTCGCTGGGACTGGGTGTGTTGCAGATCAGCGCCGGACTGGAAAGTGCCGGGCTGATCACCTCGTCTTTGTTCATCGACATTGTGATCATTTCGGTGATCACCTGCTTCGTCTTGTTCTCGGTGCTTTCAGGCGTGGGCAAGGGCATGAAATGGCTCTCGAACACCAACCTCATCCTGGCCGGCATCTTCGTGGTCTTCCTGCTGGTGGTGGGTCCCACCCAGTTCCTGCTGCGCAACTTCGTGCAGTCCACCGGCAATTACCTGCAAAACTTCCTGGGCATGGCCTTCAACGTCAGCGCCTTCTCCGGTGCGGAGGGCGAGGCCTGGCAGTCGACCTGGACCACGTTCTACTGGGGCTGGTGGATCTCTTGGGCCCCGTTTGTGGGCATCTTCATTGCCCGCATTTCCAAGGGCCGCACGGTACGCCAATTCGTCGCCGGAGTCATCCTGGTGCCCACCCTCGTCACGCTGCTGTGGTTCAGCGTGCTGGGCGGTACGGCACTGTACTCCGAGCTGTCGGGCAAGGGTGGTCTGGTTGGCCCCGACGGGACGGTCAATGCCGCCGGCGCCCTGTTCGAGATGTTGGCACAGGTTCCGGCCGGCGGGGTGCTCACCATCGGGGCGATCATCATGATCGTGATCTTCTTTGTGACCTCTGCCGACTCGGGCGCGCTGGTGATGGGCATGATCGCCAGTGGGGGAGACGTGGAACCCAAGAATTGGATCCGCATCTTCTTTACCTTGGTCACGGCATTGTTGGCCAGCGCGCTGTTGCTGTCAGGTGGTTTGGAGGCACTGAAGACCGCTGCAATTATTATCGCCTTGCCGTTCAGCATCGTGCTGATCTTGATTTGCTGGTCAACCTACCGGGCCTTCTCCCGTGAATCCCGCGCCTACGAGAAGGCCAGGCGCATGGCCTTCGTCGAACACATTGGGGACTTTTATGGGCTGGAAGTCGAGGGCCCGAACGAGGATTCCCCGCTGCTGAACCTGCGTGCGCTGACCGCCATGCTGCGACGGCGTGTGCCGGCAGAACGGCGGACACACATGGATCCGTTCGGCCACCACCCGCAGGACCCGGATGCCGCAGGTGGACCGGAAACCGTCGGTTCTTCCTCCAAGGCTCCGCCCTCCGAACCGGAGTAGCAGTTCCGGATCCGGCGCAGACTGTATGAATGCGCCGGATCCGAGCAATTCCGGTCAGCCGGTTATTGGATGCCCAGTTCGTCGGGCACGCGCATCATGCCCTCCTGGGCGACAGTGGCGACAAGCACGCCGTCACGGTTGAAGAAACGGCCAAGGTTCAGCCCCCGGGCCTCGGAGGCGCTGGGAGACTCGGATACGTAGAGCAGCCAGTCGTCGACCTGCAGCGGGCGGTGCCACCACATGGCATGGTCGAGGCTGGCCACGCTGATCCCCGGCGTGGACCAGCTGATGCCGTGCCGGCGCAGGGACGGCTCAAGCAGCGTGTAGTCGCTGGCGTAGGCTAGCGCGGCCCGGTGCAGGTTTTGATCTGACGGCATGGGGCCCAACGTCTTCAGCCAGATGGCTTGGTGGGCCACCTTCTCGCCCTTGACGTCAAAGTAGATGTTGGCGCCAACATGGCGGATGTCGAAGGGACGCTCATGGGCCCAGGCCTGGGCGACGGGGTGGTCGATGCCACCCAGCAGCTCGGCCGACGTCGGCAGTGTTTCAGGTGCGGGGATTCCCGCAGGCATGGTGTCCTGGTGCTCAATGCCGCTGTCCGGGCGCTGGAAGGAGGCGATCATGGACAGGATCGGAACTCCGCCCTGGTAGGCGTGGGTGCGTCGGGCCGAGAAGGATCGGCCGTCGCGCAGCCGCTGCACGCCAAAAGTCAGCGGTGAGGCGGCGTCGCCCGGGCGCAGGAAATAGCCGTGCATGGAGTGGACCAGGTGTTCACCGCCCACGGTGCGGGCAGCGGCGACCAACGACTGCGCCAGCACCTGGCCGCCAAAAAGCCGCGGCCGGGGGGCATTCTCGTCGCCAAGGCCCACAAAAATGTCTTCGTCAGTCTGGGCCCCGCCGGCATCGGAAAGCTCCAGAATTTTCAGCAGGGTTTCCATGGGGTCGGAGCTGGGTGGCGTCACATTCATAGACGTGACTCTATGTGTCGGCGTGCCCCGGCGACAAATGGGGTTTCCGGCATGAACATGCGTGTCCGCCTGTGATGTTGCAGACTTCGATTGGTGGCGCCCGTACCGCCCTGAGATGATGAATGCATGGCACCCGGCATCCAGATCACCCAGCAAATTCGTTTCGGCGACATCGACTCCTACAACCACGTCAACAATGTGGTGTACCTGCAATATCTCGAAGATGCCCGCGTCCAGCTGACCTACGCCGAACTCCCCGGCGGCGGCACTTTCCAGGACCTCATCGGCACGGAACTGTTCACCCTTGTGGGACGCAATGAAATTGAATACCTGGCACCGATCAGCTTCCGGCCAACACCGATATTTGTGAACATCTGGATCACCCACATCGGCGGTTCGAGCTTCGATTTCGGCTACATCGTCACCGAGGCGGACACCTCCGTCATCTTTGCCCAGGCCGCCACCTCCATGGTGCTTGTCTCGCGCACCACAGGCCGCCCCGTCCGGCTGACAGATCCCCAACGCAGCGCCCTCGAGGCCTGGCGCGGGGACCCTGTGCCGTTCAAGCGCGCCGCCACCCGACCCAGCCTCCAAACCACTTCCGAAGGAAACCGCTGATGCCCACCGCCACCCACACCGAAGACCTGCTCCTGGGTGACGCCGGAACCGTCGCGGATTTGCGCACCTTTGTTACCCGGGCCCGTACCGCGGACGACGGCGCCATCAGGCTTCAGGGGGCCGGTCACGTGCTCGCGGCGTATGTGTGTGTCATGCGCGGGAAGCTTTTGGGCGAGGGGACCCCAACGATTCTGGGCCTGCGCACCATGGCCCTGGCGGCGCCGTCGGACGTTGATGTGACGGTCTCGCTGTCCTCCGTGGCCGACCGCCTGGCCCGCATGGCTGCCGACGATGTCCGGTTGCCGGTGCCGCCCATGACCGTCAATGAGTCGTGGGCCGGGGTCAGTGCGCCCCGCGGCGCGTGGGAGGAGGTCGGCACGGTGTCGGCTGACACGCTGATCGAGGTTGCCAAAGCCGGTGTGCAGGAAATTGGCCAGATCATTCCGGTCAATCCGGGCGCGATGCTCGTGAACAATATCCGGGCGTCGGTGTGGGGGAGGCCGATGGCCGATGCGCCGGGAGAAGTCCCGGGCGGTGCGGCGTTTGCGGCCTACGCCCTCGGCTTCGTGGCGCCGGGTGAATCCGGCACCATCTTCCGCTCCCACAAATGGCTGCGGATCAGCACGAATCGCGGGCACATCCTGGTCAGGCCGACGGCGCTGCTGTAACGGGAATACGGCGCGGCCCGCCTCCGGCTCCGTGAGTGTACAGTTATTGCCGCTTACCGGGCTGTGAAGCGACTATAACTGTACACTCGGCACGGGAATTGCCCGGGGACGGGCCCAAGGCGCGCTAAAGCGGCGGCAGCCCGTCCTGTCTCAGGTTTACAGTGCCTGGGCCGGATCTGACGGGGCGTTGACCAGCGATGCGGCCGCACGCTCCATGTAGTCCCAGATGGTGGCCTCATGCATGGGGGAAAGCTCCGCAGCGTCGACGCCCTTGCGCATGGCAGCCAGCCAGCGGTCGCGCGCTTCCGGGGTGACGGCGAAGGGGACGTGGCGCATGCGCAGGCGCGGGTGGCCGCGTTCCTCGAGGTACGTTCGAGGGCCGCCCCAGTACTGTTCGATGAACATCAGCATCCGGTGCTCCGCCGGGCCCAGGTCCTCTTCGGCGTACATGGCGCGCAGGAGCGGGTCGGCGGCGATGCCTTGGTAGAACACGTGGATCATTTTTTTGAATGTCTCATGTCCGCCAACCTGGCCGTAAAAGGTGTCCGAGTAGTCCACCGGTTCAGCCGTCACGGGGGTGTCGCCAGTTCCTGGGCTGGCGTCGGGGACCGCATTGGCGGTGGGGCTCTGGCCGGACGTTGAGGGCAGGGGCCGGCCCATCGTGGTGGGGATCGGCAGCATGCGTGCCAGCGGTTCCCCAAAGCGCGACGGAATCGGGATTCCCTCCGCAGCGTCGTTCTCGGCAGGGCCGTTGGCGAAAGGGGAGGTGGGGTTGTGCTCGGAACTCATGGCGTTGAGGATGCTTTCTAGTCTGCGGATTCGGTGGGTTCGATGGGGGCCGGCGCTTGAGCCGCTGCCTGGGATGTCGCGTCGGCCGCTGCGTCGGCCGGCGGCTCGGCAGGAGCCCGGTAGCTTCCCTTGGAGCGGTTGCCCAAGCGCAGGATCTCACCGTTGCGCAGGAACCAGAGCGTCCCGTCCTCGGCCACGACCCGGGTGATGCGCAGGCCCAGGTACTCGACCGTGCCGACGACTTCGCTGGTTTCGATCACGTCGCCGATGCCGTACTGGTCCTCGATCGTGATGAAGATGCCGGCGAGGAAGTCGCGGATGAGCTGTTGGGCGCCAAAACCTATCGCGATGCCCAGCACGCCGACGCTGGCCAACAGCGGCGAAATGTCCACGTCGAACGCCAACAGCACATAAAAGACGGCAACCACTGCCACCACAGCCGTCAGAATTGAATTCAACAGGGAGCCAATGGTGCGCGCCCGCTGCACCCGGCGTTCGTGGTCGAGCGCCCGGATGACCGGGTCGATGCCGCGGAGCATGGGGCCGGCCCACCGCATGGACCGCCCGGAAAGTGGCGTGCGGTCTGCCATGGCGTGCTTGACGACGCCGCGGATCATGTAGTGCACAATCAGCCACACGAGCAATCCGATGCCTACCGCCACTCCGGCCTGCAGCAGGTTGCTCCAGAGGGTGTCGCCTGGGTTGTCAATGCTTTGAATAACTTGCACGCTGGGCATACCTTGAATCTGTAGGGGACTGGAACACTCCATCCAGCCTAACGTGGAGGATGCGTGGTTTAGTCCTGCGTGGCGGCGAGCAGACCGGGCTCGTGGTTGACCGGGAAATTGACGCTGCGGGCAATGAAGCACTTTGCCGCGGCTTCGGCGTGCAGGGACAGCGCGAGTTCTGCGGTTGCCGGGTCTGCCACGTAGACCTTCGGGTGCAGCGTGACCGAATCAAATTGGCCGCTGCTGTCGGGGTTCAGAACCAGGGTCCCCGTGGCTGTGTCCTCGTATTTGGTCACCACAACCCCATGCATGACGGCGACGTGGAGGTACGAGAGCATGTGGCATTGGGCGAGTGCCGTGACGAGCAGCTGCTCCGGGTTCCACCTGTCCGTGTCCCCGTGGAACGTCCTGTCGGCCGACCCCAGCAGCACCGGCAGCCCGACGGCGGCGATGGCGTGGTCGCGCCCGTAGTCCTTGTACCCGGACGTGCCGGAGCCACGGTTGCCGGTCCAATTGACGTTGATTTCGTAGAAGTGCTGGTTCAAGCCCATGGGCTAAGCCTAGCGAGTGTTGGGGAGGTCGCAAGCGGTAGCGGCCGAGGGGAGCGGATGCGTCGAGGCGTGAGGTAAGGCGGCCTGGATTGCTCCAGACCGCCAGACCTCACGCCTCGGCGCTCACCGTTCGACGCTCGGCGCCCACCGCTGCGAGTCAGGCGTCGGCAGCCTGTGCTTGCAACGCCCGGACCACGGTGTCGCGGCTTTCCACCAGCAGGCGGCGCAGCGCCGGAACGTCGGACCCCAGCTCGGCCAGGAAAGCATCCGTGGCGTCCAGCGTGGCCTGCGAAACCAGCTGTGCGGGGTACAACGCGGTGATGATGGTTGAGGACGTTTCGTACGACTTGTTGTCCCACACTCCGCGGATGGCCGCAAAGTATTTGGCCACATACGGTTCAAGCAGGGCCGTGTCCCACACCTTCGTGAAGCCGGAAATGGCGGCGCGCTGGACGGCATTGGCACCATCGCCACGCACGACGACGGACTCCCAGACCTCAGCCTTTGCATCAGTTGTGGGGATGGCTGCGTGCGCAGTAGCAGCCGCGAGCTGTCCGGTTTGGGTGTTGTCCAGCGCCAGCGCGGCATCAATGGCGGCGCCATCGGCCCGGCCACCGGCAGCCAGCGAAATCAGGAAATCCCAGCGCATGTCGGTGTCCAACGCCAGCGCATCCAGTTCCACGTCCCCGTCAAGCAGCGACTGGACCAGATCCAGCTGCCCTGCCGACTGGGCGTGTCCGGCAAAGGCCTTCACGAATTGCAGCTGCGCATCGGAGCCGGCCTCGGCGGCCTGCGCCAGCGCCCACAGGGAATCGGCGGCTGCAACTGCCGTGGCCTTGTGGTGTTGGGGCGCCACATAGAAGTGCAACGCGGTGGACAGCTGGCGCAGCAGCACCATGATGACCGTTGAGTCGCTCTCGCTGCCGATGGTGGACAACACGAAGTCAACATACTCGCGGGCGGGTGTTTCGCCGTCCCGGGTGGCATCCCAGGCGGAGGCGGACACCAGGGTACGCGGCAGTGATTCCTTGAAGTCCTTCAAATGCGCCTTGGCCGTGGCCAGGGAATGCGGATCGAGGCGGATCTTGGCGTAGGCGAGATCGTCATCGTTGAGCAGGACCAGCGCCGGGCGCTGCAGCCCCACAAGTTCCGGCACGGACGTGACAGCCCCGTCAACGTCCAGCTCCACCCGGTGGGTGCGGACCAGCTTGCCGGCATCCTCCCCGGAGTCGGATCCGGAGCCGGAGTCGGCGAGGTTGTAGAAACCAACGGCCGCGCGGTGCGGGCGCAGGGTCGGGTGTTCGGCCACGGCGGACTGGAGGATCGAGAATGAGGTGATCACGCCGTCGTCGGTGGTTTCAATGGCGGGCTTGAACGTGTTCACGCCCGCCGTCTCCAGCCACTTCTGCGTCCACACGGACAGGTCGCGGCCGCTGGCGGCCTCCAGCTCAACCATGAGGTCGGGCAGCTCGGTGTTGCCCCATGCGTGCTTGTCGAAGTAAGCACGCACGCCGGCCATGAACTCCTCTTGGCCGACCCAGGCCACCAGCTGGCGCAGCACGGAGGCGCCCTTGGCGTAGGTGATCCCGTCAAAATTGACCAGCACATCCTCAAGGTCGTTGATCTCGGCCTTGATCGGGTGCGTGGAGGGAAGCTGGTCCTGGCGGTACGCCCATGACTTCTCGAGGGAGGAGAACGTGGTCCAGGAATCCACATACTTGGTATTCTCGGCGGCGGCCAAGGTGGACATGAATTCGGCGAACGACTCATTGAGCCACAGGTCGTTCCACCAGCGCATGGTCACCAGATCGCCAAACCACATGTGCGCGAGTTCGTGCAGGATGGTGATGGCCCGGCGCTCAACCATGGCGTCCGTGACCTTCGAGCGGAACACGTAGCTTTCAAGGAACGTCACGGCACCGGCATTTTCCATGGCGCCGGCATTGAATTCAGGCACGAACAGCTGGTCGTACTTGGGGAACGGGTACGGGACCCCGAACTGCTTTTCAAAGAATTCAAAGCCTTGGCGGGTCAGCTCAAAAATGTTCTCGGCGTCGAGGAACTCCATGAGCGACTTCCGTGCAAACACGCCCAGCGGCACAATGCGGCCGTTGGAGCTGGTCAGCTCGCCGCGCACACACTCGTACGGGCCGGCGATCAACGCCGTGATGTAGCTGGACATTGTCAGCGTCGGGGCAAAATGCCACACCGACGTGCTGACACCGTTGACCTCCCCGGCGGCCTCGGGAACGGGGGTGGGGGAGTTGGAGATGACGTCCCAGTGCGAGGGGGCGGTGATGTGGAACGTGAACTCGGCCTTCTGGTCGGGCTGCTCAAACACGGCAAACATGCGGCGGCTGTCCGGCACTTCAAACTGGCTGTACAGGTACACCTCGCCGTCCGCCGGGTCCACGAAACGGTGCAGCCCCTCGCCCGTGTTCATGAACAGCGCGTCGGCGCGCACCGTGAGCACATTCTCGGCGGCGAGATTCGGCAGCTGGATGCGCACGCCGTCGGACACCACCGCCGGGTCCAGTTCAACCCCGTTCAGGGTCACCTGGCGCACCGCGTCGGTCACCGCGTCAATGAACGACGACGAACCTTCCCTGGCGCTGAAGGCCACCGTGGTGGTGGTGGCGAAGGTGGTCTCGGAGGTGGTCAGGTCAAGGGCGACGTCGTAGCTGTTGACAGAGAGGGTGGCTGTGCGCTCGATGGCTTCGGCGCGGGTGAGGTTCATACCAGGCAAGGTGATGCCTTCCGTTCGAGTTCGGATGTATTCGGCAGGCCGCAGGATTTTCTGCGGGCTGCAGCCGCCGGAGCGAAGTCCGGCAACCGTTGACATGATTCTGTCACCAATTCGTGCCGGATGTGTCCCGGGTCTCGCCGGCCGCGCCAGATACGCCCGAGGGGCTGGACGCGCCGGCCGGGTCCGATGTGCTGGTGTCCGGGCTTGCTGGCGAAGTTGTCCGCGCCGGTGCCGTGGGGCAATGTTGTAGGGAGACAAGCTTATGCAGGACTGAGGACGGGATTTTTTGGTGGGGGAGCAAGTGCGAAGTGCTGAGGCGGAGAAGGCCTATAACAAGAGGTGGCTGGTCGGGCTGGTCGCGGGCCCCCTGCTGCTGGGGGTCCTGGCCGCCGTGTGGATCCTTTCCGTGGCAGGCAGCCTGCCTGCGGAGTTGGCGTCACACTGGAACTCGAAGAACGAAGTGGACGGCTGGATGACCGTGGCCGGCGCCGCATGGATGGCGGTGGCGATGGGCGCCCTGGGTGCGTTGATTGCACCGATGGGGTTGCTGTTTCGCTCCCAGTCGCTGCTGACGGCACGGATCGGCGTGGGTTTCGGGCTGGCGTTTGGTGTGGGCATGGTTGCCCTGTCGGTGGCAATGGTTGCCGGCCAAATTGATCTCGTGGACACGTCCCAGGCTGATCTCTCAGGCCCCGTCATGGCAGGCGGCGTCGCCCTGGCCTTCGTAGTGGGATTTGCCGGCTTGTGGTTTTACACGCCCGCCGAGGAAGACAGGGAACAAAGCGCAGAATCGTTGGCCGTCAATGAAACGGCCACTGCAAGTGACTCCCCACTGGCAGCGGCTGCGCAGGCCAAGGCGGGCAATGGCGAAACCCTGCGGATCAAGGTCTCCATGGGTGGCTGGGCTGCGGTTCTGAGCCTGGGCGTTGGCGGGATCGTTGCCGTCAGCACCTACTTCATTTTTCCGGCCCTGGCCCTGCTGGGCCTTGTGATTGCTGCCATCACCTGGGTGTTTTGCAGCGGCACCGCGGTCATTGGCCCGGAAGGACACAAGGTGCTGGCCGGGGGATTTTGGCAGGTCATGCCGCTGGAGTGGAAGGAAGTCAAGCGTGCCTCCGTGGAAGACATCAAGGCCATGGACTACGGCGGCTGGGGCTACCGGATGAACGGCGGCGCCATCGGCTTCATCATGGCCAGTGGCCCGGCCCTGGTCATGGAGGCAGGATTCCACCAGAAATTCGCAGTGTCCATGCCGGACGCGGAAACTGCGGGCGAGGCGGCGGCCCTGGTCAACGCTTACGTCCACGCAGGGAAGGTGCAAAACTAACACCATGGCACCCGACGGAAGCCGCGATTCCAGCACCGAACGGCACCTTGATGCCCGGGCGCTGCGCTTTGCCTTGATTTTTCCCGTGCTGTTGTCCGCCGGATTGGTTGTTGGCGGTCTGCTGATTGGTCCGCAGCTGCCAGATGGGGTGGTGCTCCCGCTGGGCGGAAACCCCGTACCGCTGGCGACCTTCCTGGTCGTGGGTGGGGCCGGCATTCTGCTTCTTGGGGCGGGCATTGGCAGCTTTGGTGCCCAAACCACCCTGCCGCGCACGCTGCGCAGAATACTGCTCGGTGTGGCCATGGCGCTGCAGCTCACTGTCTGCACACTCTTTGCAGCTGCTCTTTTGGGCCAGTCCGAGGGAGGCGGGCTGCCTGCCGTGCGGGTTGACGGCTACGTCATGCTGATGGGCAGCGGGCTGGCGATGGCCATGGGCGTCGTCCTGGCACTGACCTTCAAACCCGACGAGCAGTGGACCCCCGCCGACGACCAGGCCCTGGCCGCCATGCTCGACGCCGCGGAGGACCCCGCGTTCGCGAGCGACAGGCTTGCCTATTTCCTCCACCCGCGGGGCTCGGTCATCATGATGATCCTGCTGGCCGCCGTCCTGCCGGGTGCGCTCCTGGCGTTGCTGTCGCCATGGATCCTGCTTGCCCTGGTCCTTGCCGCACTGCTGGTGATTGCGATGCTGTGCGCCACCGTGCAGGTGGACCGACGCCAACTCACAGTCAAGTTGCTTGGCGTCATCCCGGCAATCAGCGCACCCTGCGAGGGGGTGGATGCCGCAGTGTCCCTGGACATTGCAGCGAAGGATTACGGTGGTTGGGGCCTGCGCAGGCACAGCGGGTCCGCAACGTTCCTGACAAGCTCAGGTGCCGCCGTCGTGCTTCGACAGAACGACGGCGGGAAGGTTGTGGTCGGTGCCCCAAACCTTGACCTTGCCGACGAGCTGTCCGAGATCCTCAACCGCCGGGCCGGGAAAACGCCGCAGCAGCGCTAGGCCATCCGGGCGGAATCGGGTCCCGGCTTGGGTAGGCTTGAAGCTGCACCCATCACCTCGAAACGAAGGAACCCTCATGCGCGTTCACATTGCAACCGACCACGCCGGCATGGAGCTCAGCGCCCACCTCATCACCGCCCTGATCGCCAAGGGCTACGACATGGTCGACCACGGACCCCAGGCCTACGACGCCGAGGACGACTACCCCTCCTTCTGCATCAACGCAGCACTGGCCGTCGTTGCCGACCAGGCCGCGGGCGTTGACGCCCTGGGCATCGTGCTGGGCGGCTCCGGCAATGGCGAGCAGATCGCGGCCAACAAGGTCAAGGGCGTGCGCGCGGCACTGGCGTGGAACCTGTCCACCGCCAAGCTGGCCCGCGAACACAATGACGCCAACGTCGTCGCAGTGGGCGGGCGCCAGCACAGCGTCGAGGACGCCACGGAAATCATCGAAGCGTTCCTGGCCGAGCCCTTCAGCGACGCTGAGCGCCACGTCCGCCGCATCGGCAAGATCGCCACGTATGAGACCACCGGCGAAGTCGTCGACTAATTACGTGTTGAGGGACGGATTCAGCGGCATGCCGCGCCGGGCGGGCGGTGGATTGAGTGCCTGAAGGTCATTCGGTCCATCGCCTGGCCCGCCAGTTTCAGGACGTTTTTGGCGGGGCCCGGCTGGCTGTTTCCAGCCCCCAGGGGAAGTTTGCGGCCGGTGCCGCGTTGCTGGACGGGCACGTCGTGGAACGCGCCGAGGCCCATGGCAAACAAATGTTCCTGTACTTTTCGCACGACCTTGTGATGCGTGTGCATCTGGGCCTCTATGGGGCGTGGGATTTTGGTGGTGACTCCACATTCACCGGTGCCTCCAGCATCGGAGCGCCGCGGCGGATCGGTGAACAGGAAGTTGGCGGGAACGGGGACATCGATTCCGCCCGGGACGGGGCTTTTGCAATCGGGGGTGCCCCTCGAGTCGCAGCCGGGGGAGCACACGGAGATTATGCCGGGCCGCCCGAACCCAAGGGGGCCGTACGCGTGCGCCTGGTCTCCGAGCATGGCTGGGCGGACCTGCGCGGTCCCACGGCTTGTGAGGCGATCACGCCCGCGGAAGCCGCTGCAGTCCGCAGGAAGCTGGGTCCGGATCCGCTGAACAATTACCCCGGCGACGCGGAGGAATTCGTGCGCCGGATCTGCAAGAGCGCCACATCAGTTGCACTGCAGCTGATGAAGCAGGACGTGCTGGCCGGTGTGGGCAATGTGTACCGCGCGGAGACGCTGTTCCGGCTCGGCCTTGACCCCATGCTGCCCGGGCGGAGCCTGCAAGGCGAAGAGGCCCGGGCACTGTGGGATGACGTGGCTCGGATCATGGCCGATGGGGTCCGCGACGGACGCATCATCACCACCGAGCTGGCTGACAGGCCGGCGGGCACCGGTGCTGAGGTGGGTCACGGCTTGGCCGCCGCGGAATCCGGACGGCGACCCAACCAGCACGTCCCGGCGGAGGACTCCCACTACGTGTACAAGCGTCAGGGGTTGCCGTGCCGGCACTGCGGCACCGAAATCGCCATGAAGGAGCTGGGCGGCCGCAAATTGTATTGGTGCCCGTCCTGTCAGGGCGACTGATCAGGGCGTCTGAGCTCGGCGACTGATCAGGGCGACTGAGCTCGGAAGCCTGGGGCCGGGAGTGGGGGTGCGGGAACTCAGCATGCAAAAATACCGCCGAGTTGGACTCCAATGACATGGCCCAAACGGCGGCATTTGTACCAATTCATGGTTTTTCCAGAGACTGGCGCGGTGCGATTTGCGAGAGTGTCAAAATCGTTGATAAGGTTACGGAGTTGTTCAGCCGCAAGGCGAATTGTTTACCCCCAACAGCAACGAATTTTGGGGGCGTAGCTTAATGGTAAAGCCTCAGTTTTCCAAACTGATGACGCGGGTTCGATTCCCGTCGCCCCCTCCAGAAATAAGCAATCCCCGGTCATTAGGCCGGGGATTCTTTGTTTAACCTGTCCCGCATATTAGGGGTTGGGGGTTAGCGGGGGTTGGCGGCCAGAGCGGGGGTTGGATGGCAAATCGGGGCATCATCCTGGCGCGGGGGTAGCCGTGGTCATTCGCCCCTGGTATACCGGGTGCGTATGACCACAACGACCCCCTGGCTGCCAACCCGGAAGAGTGCCACCGGGCCGGGACAGCGCATGGCCGGCAAGCGCGCCAGGGCGGGCCGGATGGGCCGATTGTGCATCTTGGAACGTTTGCCCGTAGACTGTTGCGGGCACTACGGGGCGTAGCGTAGTGGCTAGCGCGCCTGCTTTGGGAGCAGGAGACCGCAGGTTCGAGTCCTGTCGCCCCGACTTCAGCATTATTCGGTTCACGTTTGGTCAGTGACTGCCCATGTGCTGGGGCCATTTATCCATCAACAGACCATCAGGGAGTACCACGCTGTGAAGAGCGCTGTCGAAAACCTCACACCCACTCGGGTAAAGCTCGATGTCGAGGTTTCCTTTGAGGAATTGAAGCCCAGCATCACTGAGGCTTATAAGACGATTGGTACCCAGGTTCAGGTGCCTGGTTTCCGCAAGGGCAAGGTCCCCAACAAGCTGATCGATCAGCGCGTTGGCCGCGGCTATGTGCTGGAAACGGCCATCAACTCCGGCCTGAACGGCTGGTACCAGGAAGCCGTTGTCGAGAACAAGCTCACCCCGTTGAGCCGTCCCGAGGTTGAAATCACCGAGGTTCCCGACCCCACAGCCACCGACGGCATCGTCAAGTTCCACGTTGAGCTGGACATCCGCCCCGAAATCGAACTGCCTGACTACGAGGGCATCGAGGTTGAGGTTGCAGCTGTTGAGGCTTCCGCCGAAGACACCGAAACCGCCCTGGATGAACTCCGCGGCCGCTTCGGCACGCTCAAGGCTGAAGACCGCCCGGCTGCCGAGGGTGACTTCCTCACCATCAACATCAATGCCAAGATCGACGACGTCGAGGTCGACTCGGCTGCCGACCTCTCCTACCAGATCGGCGCCGGCAACATGCTGGACGGCCTGGACGAGGCAGCAACCGGCCTGTCCGCCGGTGAAGAAGCCATCTTCAACACCAAGCTCGCCGGTGGCGAGCACGCTGGTGAAGAAGCACAGGTCACCGTCAAGGTCACCTCCGTGAAGGTCCGTGAACTGCCCGAGGCAAACGACGACTTCGCACAGCTGGCTTCCGAGTTCGACACCATCGCCGAGCTCAAGGAAGACCTGGCCAAGCAGGCCGCCGAATCCAAGACCGTCGAGCAGGGTGTTGAAGCCCGCGACAAGGTCCTTGAGAAGCTCATCGAGCTCGTCGAGGTGCCCGTTCCGGATTCTGTCGTTGCCGACCAGCTCGAGCAGCACTTCAAGCCGGAGAACTCGCACGGCGCCGAAGAGCACGACACCGAAGAGCACCGCGCCGAGGTCAAGGAAAACACCGAGAAGGCCTTCCGCAACGAGATCGTCCTGGACGCCATCGCCGAGAAGGAAGAGATCGGCGTCAGCCAGGCTGAACTGATCGACTACATCGTGTCCTCCGCCAGCCAGTACGGCATGGAACCGAACCAGTTCGCGCAGATGCTTGATTCCTCCGGCCAGGTCAACATGATCGTTGGCGAAGTCCGCCGCCGCAAGGCACTTGCCGTTGTTCTGGGCAAGGCCGCAGTCAAGGATTCCGAGGGTGCAGCAGTGGACCTGACGGACTTCGTTTCAGTTGCTTCCGAGGAAGAAGAAATTGTTTCCGAGGACGAGGTCATCGAGCCCACAGCAGTGACCGATCCGGGCGAAGTCCGCATCTAACTGCATCCCTTTACAGGGCAGTAAGTCTTAGCGGCCGTTGCCGGTCCCTTTTCGAAGGGGCCGGCAACGGTTTTTTAAGCTGCGGGACGAACGTTTGCTGCGGTGTCCGGGTTGCAGCGTCGGGCCTGTTTTATTCCCGCACGCGGCGCATCTTCGGTGATCGTGCGCCTACAGCGAACAGTGTACTGATGGACGCCAAAGCACACCCAAAAAGGGCTACTGTCCAAGTAGTGAACATTAGTGATGGACCCGTTGGGCACGCCCGGCGGACCGCACGAAGGAGAGGTAAACCCACCATGGCACAGCAAACCACCCCGACGATGGCCAGCGCGGACCCGTCAGCCCAGGACCAGTACATTTACAACCGCCTGCTCAAGGAACGCATCATTTGGCTGGGCTCGGAGGTTCGTGACGACAACGCGAACCTGATCTGCTCGCAGCTGCTGCTGCTCTCGGCTGAGGACCCCGAAAAGGACATCTACCTTTACATCAACTCACCCGGCGGCTCGGTCACCGCCGGCATGGCCATCTACGACACGATGGAGTTCATCCCGAACGACGTCGTCACGGTCGCCACCGGGCTGGCCGCCTCCATGGGGCAGTTCCTGCTCTCCTCAGGCACCAAGGGCAAGCGCTACGCGACGCCCAACGCACGCATCCTCATGCACCAGCCATCAGGCGGCATTGGCGGAACGGCGTCGGACATCAAGATCCAGGCCGAACTGATCCTGCACATGAAGAAGGTCATGGCCGAGCTCACGGCCGAGCAGACCGGCCAGACTGTGGAGAAGATCCTCGTCGACAACGACCGCGACAAGTGGTTCACGGCCGAGGAAGCACTTGAATACGGCTTCTTCGACAAGATCAGCCGCCACGCAGGAACCGTTGCCGGTGGCGGCGGAACAAACGCCAAATAACCAGCCGAAGAACAGATTTCAGGAGTAACACCATGACTTACAACTTTGGCAGCACAGCTTTTGGCAACACTGCCGGCAACCTGCCCACCAGCCGCTACGTGCTCCCGCAGTTCGAGGAGCGCACACCCTACGGCTTCAAGCGCCAGGACCCGTACACGAAGCTTTTCGAGGACCGGATCATCTTCCTCGGCGTCCAGGTTGACGACGCCTCGGCCGACGACGTCATGGCCCAGCTGCTCGTGCTGGAAGCCGACGACACCGACCGTGACATCACCTTGTACATCAACTCGCCCGGCGGATCGTTCACGGCCATGACGGCCATCTACGACACCATGCAGTTCATCCGGCCGGAAATCCAGACTGTCTGCCTGGGCCAGGCGGCCTCGGCTGCTGCAGTCCTGCTGGCTGCCGGTGCCCCCGGCAAGCGGCTGGCCCTGCCGAACGCCCGTGTGCTGATCCACCAGCCCGCACTGTCCGGCGGCCAGGGCGGCCAGGCTTCTGACTTGGAGATCCAGGCCAACGAGGTCATGCGCATGCGCGAATGGTTGGAGAACACACTTTCCGATCTCTCGGGCCGCACACCGGAGCAGGTCAGCAACGACATCGAGCGTGACAACATCCTCACGGCAGCCCAGGCCAAGGAGTATGGCCTCATCGATGAAGTGCTGGCACCGCGCAAGATGAAGCCGGCAGCGATCACACGCTAGAACGGTTCGGCAAACGCCGGAACAGGGAGAAGGAAAACCCCTGTTCCGGCGTTTGCATTCCACTGAATGTCCATGCCGTGGCTTAGAGTGGAAAGTAATTTGCACGACGTTCCCGGCACCAGCCGCGTTCGAATGTATTAAAAGTTATCTCCGCCGTCGGCGGGTGGTTCGCGGAAGGACACAGCAATGGCCAGGATGGGCGAAAGCACCGATCTGTTGAAGTGCTCCTTCTGCGGCAAAAGCCAGAAGCAGGTCCGGAAGCTGATTGCCGGCCCGGGCGTGTACATCTGTGACGAGTGCATTGAACTCTGCAACGAGATCATTGACGAAGAACTGGCCGAAGTGGCCGACCTTGACGCCTTTGAACTGCCCAAGCCGCGGGAGATCTTCGATTTCCTGCAGGAATACGTCATCGGCCAGGAACCGGCCAAACGCTCACTGGCAGTCGCCGTCTACAACCATTACAAGCGCATCCAGTCCGGCCACGCCGTCAAGAGCACCACCATTTCTGGCGGCGTGCATGACGAAGTTGAAATCGCCAAGTCAAACATCCTGCTGGTCGGCCCCACCGGATGCGGAAAAACGTACCTGGCACAAACCTTGGCCCGCAGGCTGAACGTGCCGTTCGCCGTCGCCGATGCCACGGCTCTCACAGAGGCCGGCTACGTGGGCGAAGACGTGGAAAACATTCTGCTCAAGCTCATCCAAGCTGCAGACTTCGATGTCAAAAAGGCTGAGCAAGGCATTATCTACATCGATGAGATCGATAAAATTTCACGCAAGTCCGAGAATCCCTCCATCACGCGGGACGTGTCCGGTGAGGGCGTGCAGCAGGCGCTGTTGAAAATTCTTGAGGGGACCGTCGCGTCGGTGCCGCCGCAGGGCGGCCGCAAGCACCCGCACCAGGAATTCATCCAGATCGACACCACCAATGTGCTGTTCATCGTTGCCGGCGCCTTTGCCGGGCTGGAGGAAATCATCGGTTCGCGGGCAGGGAAGAAGGGCATTGGCTTTGGCGCCCCGCTCAGCGCCCTGAAACAGACGGAAGCCAGTTACGCCGATGTCATGCCCGAGGACCTGCTGAAGTTCGGGCTGATTCCGGAGTTCATTGGCAGGTTGCCGGTCATCACCACAGTCACCCAGCTGGACAGGTCATCGTTGATCCAGATTCTGACGACGCCCAAGAACGCCTTGGTCAAGCAGTACCAAAAGATGTTCACGCTCGACGGCGTCGAGCTTGAGTTTGACGACGAAGCCCTGGACGCCATTGCTGACCTGGCCCTGGAACGGGGCACCGGTGCGCGTGGCCTGCGGGCGATCCTCGAAGAAGTGCTCCAGCCCGTAATGTTCGACCTGCCCAGCCGTGAAGACATTGCAACAGTGGTGATCACGGCCGATGTTGTCGGGAAGAAGGCCGAGCCGACGCTCATCCCGCACGAGGTTGTGGCCAAGCGCCGGAACAAGTCCGCGTAACTCCAGCTGCCCTCCCTGCCGGTTGTGCCGACTCGTTGTGCGGAATACTTTATTGTCCGGTGCGGTTGCACCAAACAGTAGGCTTTGTCCCCGACAGAGCTGTGAATCCGAGTTTTAGCAAGGAGATTTAACGTGTCTGAAAATGTTGTGGCCACTCCCGAAACGGCCGATTTTTGGTTTGACCCCACGTGTCCCTTTGCCTGGGTCACTTCGCACTGGATCGGTGAAGTGGAGCAGGTTCGCAACATCTCTGTGAACTGGCACGTCATGAGCCTTTCCGTGCTCAACGAGCACAAGGAAGGCATTTCCGATGCGTACAAGGAACACGTAGCCAGGGCCTGGGGGCCCGTTCGCGTCATCATTGCCGCAGCCTATGAGCACGGCGAAGAGGTCATCAAGCCACTGTATGACGCCATGGGCACGCAAATCCACAACAACGGAAACAAGGACCTGGCCGACGTCATCGCCAAGGCCCTGGCCGAGACAGGTCTGCCCGCTGAACTGTCCGCCGCGGCCACCACGGATGCCTACGATGGCGCACTGCGTGCCAGCCATGCAGAAGGCATCAGCAAGGTGGGCCAGGATGTTGGCACACCCATCGTGGCCTTCAACGGAACCGCGTTCTTTGGACCCGTCATCACCCGCATTCCGCGAGGTGAGGAAGCCGGCAAATTGTGGGACGCCACGGTGACCTTGGCTGGCTTCCCGTACTTCTTCGAGATCAAGCGCAGCCGGACCGAAGACCCGCAATTCGGCTAGCATTTGCTGGACAACTCCCGGCAAGGGCCGGTGTGGAAATTTCCTTGGAAAATTTCCGCACCGGCCCTTGTTTTTGACTCTCCGACGGGAGGATACTTGGTCTTACCCAATCCGCCAAGGAAAGGGCTGGCAGGCACCAGATATTCAGTGACTGAACCGCTTGATAATTGAGTTAACGCTTCGGCGGGACACTCGAAAAGGTTCATTGACACCGGTGACGCGGTGAAAGGTCCTGAAGGTCGACGGCACCCGCCAGACCGCTAACCGTCACATAGCGGCATGAAAGTCGAAGCCCCACCGACGGCAAAAGGCCGATGGGGCTTCCCCTTTGCCCAAAATCCCGGGCGTCCAGAGGTCATGGTGTCCAGAAGTCAAGGTGTCGCAGCGTGCGTGTAGTGGGAAGCAGCCGCTCACCGGGCTGCGTAGGACATGATCAGGACAGCCACGCTCAACGCCAGCATTCCCAGACAGTTCAGCCAGAATTCCTGTTTAAGGAACCGTGCCCGAATGTGTGCGGCAGCGGCCGACAGGAAATAGGCCACCACTCCGATGTTGGCGGCCAAACCAACCCCTGGGATGGCGAGGCCGGCCATCAGCCCAGCTGCTGCCAGCAACTTCACAACCACCAGGGTCCACCACCATTCCCGGGGGAGGCGGACGCCGGCAAGACAGTCACGAATGAACCGTGGCGGACGCACAGACGCGACTGCATCGACGAACAAGACCAGCGCGAGGAACGCGCTGGGCCACCATGGTTCCGGCACAAGCAACATTTTATGGGCCGCCAGGGTTCAGGATCGTGGCAACCACAGTCCTGAGCTGGGTCAGGGCCTGGTGTTGGTCGCAGGCCCCGCCGGCCCAGGCGAGAAGTATGCCGAGATAAGAGAGGTGGACGGCGGTGGCGGCATTCCTTGCCTGGGCCGCCCGCAGGCCGAACAGCCTGAAGACCTGCTCAAACTCGGCTTTGAGACTGGCGGCCAGTTCACCAAAGACGGCTGAGCCGCTACTGCCCCTGAGCAGAATGGCGCCATACTCCCTGGCCAGTGGAAGGTCGTCGGCAAAAAGCTGCAGAAGTGGTTCGACCAAGGCGGCGATCATGCCCTCGGCGTCGGTGCCTGCCTTCATGGCCAGGAACCCTGCATCCGGGAGTTGCCGTTCCCTGTGCAGCTGTGAAATGTGCCGGTCCATGACAGCCACCAGCAGACTGTCCTTGTCGCCTGCGGCCATGACCGTGCCAATGCTGACACCAGCGGCGGCTGCGATTTGACGCACAGTGGTGGCCTTGAAGCCCTGCCGGTGAAAGAGCGTCTCCGCGGCCGAGAGGACCCCCTGGATGGTGGCCAGCCGCTGGCCGTCTCGTGATTGAACGCGTTCACTGAACATGTTCACCAAGCTATCAGGCTCCCGGTCGTCTGGCAATCCAGGTGGTGGCCGCACGCCACTGTCCGCAGCACTGCCGGCCGCGGTCCCGCCCGCACTCCCGCGGTGGAGCCGCCGTTCGTTGCGCGGCACCTCCGTTCACCAACTCTTAACCCCCACGTTCCCGCAGCGGCCCGTATCGGCAATCTTGGCCGGTCATGGTTGGAGCGTGAAGGTTGCCATAGTTGCTGAATCGTTCCTGCCCGAGATGAATGGGGTCACCCATTCGCTGCTAAAAATCCTGCAACACCTGGATGCGCGCGGTGATGACGTACTTGTCATTGCGCCGTCCACACTTGAGAATGCACCCCCGCTGGTGGAAGGGGCCACCATTCGGCGGCTGCCAGCGGTTCCCCTGGCCGGGTATCGGAACATCCGCATTGCCGTTGGCGGTGTGGCCCGCGTGAAAACCCTGTTGGCCGAGTTCAACCCCGACGTGGTCCACCTGGCCTCGCCTTTTGTGCTGGGATGGCGTGCCGTACGGGCCGCAGCGCTGTTGGGCCTGCCCTCAGTGGCGGTCTACCAAACAGATGTCCCGGGATACGCCGCAAAATACGGCATGCCGTTCCTGGCAAACTGGGCCTGGCAGCGGGTGGAACGAATCCACACGACAGCCACAAAAACGCTGGCCCCGTCCACCGATTCCATGCACAAACTCCGTGGCCACGGCATCCCGCGCGTCGAGCTCTGGCGCCGCGGCGTCGACACGGACCGCTTCCACCCCGGCAAACGTAGCTTCGAATTCCGTCAGGCGGCCGCACCTGAAGGACAAAAGATCATCGGCTACGTGGGCCGGCTGGCCCTCGAGAAACAGGTTGAGGACCTCGCCGCCCTGGCGGGCATCCCGAACTCCCGCATCGTCATCGTGGGCGACGGACCGCAGCGCCCGGCACTGGAAGCCCTCCTGCCCGACGCCCATTTCACGGGATTTCTCGGCGGCGGGGAGCTGGCCGCCGCCATGGCCTCCTTCGACCTCTTTGTCCACCCCGGTGAGTTGGAAACCTTCTGCCAAACCATCCAGGAGGCCATGGCTTCGGGCGTCCCCGTTGTCGCCACCGGGCGCGGCGGGCCCGTGGACCTGGTGGATTCCTCCCGAACGGGCTGGTTGTACGAACCGGGCGACCTGGCCCAGCTGCGGGGCTATGCCACCGACCTCCTCGGTGACGACGCCAAGCGGGCCGCCTTTGGCGCCGCAGCCTTCGACCAGGTCCAGGGCCGCAGCTGGCACGTTGTCTGCGAGCAGCTGATGGACCTCTACACCCAGACCATTGCCGACCACCCGCGGCTTACGGCCGCCCTGAAAGGAATCAAATGAAAATTTCGGTTATTGGCGCCGGCTACCTCGGCACCGTGCATGCGGCAACACTGGCACACATGGGCCACGAGGTCATTGGCCTGGATACGGATGCCACCCGGATCGCCCAGCTCGCTGCCGGCACCGCACCGTTCCATGAACCCGGACTTGCCGAAATGCTCCAGGAAGGCCACAACGGCGGTCGTCTCACGTTCACCACGGACCCGGCGGACGTAGCCGATGCGCAAATTCATTTCCTGTGCGTCGGCACGCCGCAATCCAAGACGGCCAACGACTCCGACCTGTCGTTCCTGCGGTCGGCCATCGAGTCGTTGCTGCCGCATCTGCGCTCCGACGCATTGGTGGTGGGCAAGTCAACCGTGCCGGTGGGAACGGCCGGCGTGGTTGAGTCGATGATTTCAGCCACCGGGGCCGTGCTGGCGTGGAATCCCGAGTTCCTGCGCCAGGGCACGGCCGTCAAGGACTCGCTGGTCCCGGACCGGCTGGTCTACGGCGTCGCCGACGGTGAGCGGGGCGCCACGGCCGCCGCCTTGCTTGATGCCGTCTATGCACCGCTGCTGGCACGCGCAACCCCCAAGGTGGTCACCAACTTTGCCACGGCGGAACTGATCAAGGTTTCCGCCAACGCGTTTTTGGCGTTGAAGCTTTCCTACATCAACGCCGTGGGTGAGTTTTGTGAGAAGGCCGGGGCCGACGTCGTCCAGCTTGCCCAGGCACTGGGGCACGACGACCGCATCGGGGGCAAGTACTTCCATGCCGGCGTCGGGTTTGGGGGAGGCTGCCTGCCCAAGGACCTGAGGTCGTTTCGGGCGCAGGCCCAGAGCCACGGAGTTGACGCCCTCGATGAGATGTTCTCGCTGGTGGACGGCATCAATGCCGACGCGCGATACCGCACTGCTGAGACCGCCGTGCGTCTTTGCGGCGGCTCGGTGGCCGGGCGGCGGATCACCATCCTGGGCGCCTCGTTCAAGCCGCACACCGATGACATCCGTGATTCGCCGGCGCTGGACGTGGCAGCCCAGCTTGCGGCGCAGGGTGCACAGGTGACGGTCAGCGACCCGCAGGCAGCAGACACCGCGTGGCTGCAGTTTCCGCAGCTTGCCTTTGACAGCGATGTGGACACGGCCCTGCACGGAGCCGAGTTGGTGCTGTTGTTGACGCACTGGCCCGAATTCACCTCCTTGGATCCTGCCAAGACGGCCGCACTGGTGCAGCGGCCGGTGAT
The DNA here is from genome assembly GCF_052376555.1 of Specibacter sp. AOP5-B1-6. NCBI lineage: Bacteria > Bacillati > Actinomycetota > Actinomycetes > Micrococcales > Micrococcaceae > Specibacter > Specibacter sp. AOP5-B1-6. The sequence continues at coordinate 94,888 of NZ_JBQSVT010000008.1, read as the reverse complement.
CATCGACGGCCGCAACGCCCTGGACGCCGCGGCGTGGCAGGCGGCAGGCTGGGACTGCCACGGGATTGGACGCGGCGGCTCCAGCCCTGGCGTTTCCCGGACCCCGTCCCTTGGCTCGGCGTCGTCGGGCGGCCCGGCGCAGACAGTTGGCTCGGCGTCGTCGGGTGGCCCTGTGCAGACAGTTGCTGCCGTGCAGTCCGGCTCGGCGGTCTAACTCCCTGTGCTGCAGAAGGTGCCGGGCCGCTATGTTGCCCTGGGCGACTCGTTCACGGAGGGCGTCGGGGACCCGAGCCAGCACCTGCCCAACGGCGTCAGGGGCTGGGCGGACAGGGTGGCCGAGGCCCTGGCCCGGGACACGCCCGGCTGGGAGTACGCAAACCTTGCCATCCGCAGCAAGCGGCTGCGGCACATCATCGCTGAACAGCTGGAGACGGCCGTTGCCATGAAACCGACGTTGATCACGCTGTACGCCGGAGGGAACGACGTCATGGACCTTGGCACCAGGATTCCAGACATCCTGGCCCAGTATGAGCTCCTGGTGGCGCGGCTTGCCCAGACCGGCGCCACACTGGTGCTGTTCACCGGATACGACGTCGAGGTCTCACCCCTGCTGGGTCCGCTGCGGCGCAAGAACCACGCCTACAACGACGGGGTCCGAGCGCTGGCCACCAAATACGGGGCGGTGTTGGTGGACTACGCGGCCTTCGCGGCCTACACGAATCCGCGCCTGTGGGGTCCTGACAGGCTGCACATGTCCAAGGCCGGGCACAAATATCTGGCGTCGCAGCTCCTCGACCGGCTGGACGTCCCGCATGGCATAGCGTTCAAGCACAAGGACCGGCGTCCCGGTCCCGGGGCCAGGGAGTGGGCGCGGAGCCAGTATGTGTGGGTTACCGACTGGGTGCTGCCGTTGGCGGCCCGCAAGGTGCGCGGCACCACACTGGGTGACGATCTCAGCCCGCGCTGGCCGGAGCCCGTGCGGGTGCCGCCGAAAAAGGGCCTGAAGAAGCTGGCTCGGCACAAAATACCAACTGCCCCGCAGTTGTGGTCGTAAAACAACGCAAAATCGGTGTTTCTACAACCACAACTGCGGGGCAGTTGAACAGGGGGTTAAGCCTGCGCGGGCTCCTCGGCCGGCGCCAGCTCGACGTCGGACACGGTCAGTTCCCCTTCGCCCACGGCAACCGTGAGCTCCAGGGCGTTGGCAGCGGCCTTGAGGTCGCCCAAGCCCGCAGCCAATTGCGCGGCCTGGACGTCGCCGGCCGTCACGGTGGCGGTGAGGACCTGGGTGCGCTGCTTGACCTTGGCCTCGGACTTGGCCTTGCGGATGCCGGAAAGCGCGTCGCCGACCGTCGCGAGCAAGGTGGTGTCGCCGTCGTCCACGGCAACAACAGCGGGCCACGGGGCGCGGTGAACGGAGTCTGCACGCCACCAGCTCCACACTTCTTCCGTCGCGAACGGCAGGAAGGGTGCGAACAGGCGCAGCAGCGAATCCAGCGTGGTGGCCAGGGCTGCCAGCACGGAGGCCTGGCCCTCCTCGCCGCTGGCACCGTAGGCACGGTCCTTGATGAGCTCGACATAATCGTCCGTGAAGTGCCAGAAGAAGCTCTCGGTGATCTGCAGGGCACGGGCGTAGTCGTACTTTTCAAACGCAGCCGTGGAGGCATGAACCACTTCGGCGAGCTGGGCCAGCAGGGCACGGTCCAGCGGGTTGCTGAGCACGTCAGAGTCCGCGCTGAGCACGTTGGCCTCGGTGGCGCCAAGGTTCAGCACGAACTTGGAGGCGTTCAGCAGCTTGATGGCCAGCCGGCGGCCGATCTTCATCTGTGCAATCTCATAGGCCGTGTCGGCGCCGAGCTTCGCGGACGCTGCCCAGTAGCGGACGGCGTCGGCTCCAAAGTCGTTGAGCACGTCGGTGGGGACGACCACATTGCCCTTGGACTTGGACATCTTCTTGCGGTCCGGGTCAAGGATCCAGCCGGAAATGGCGGCATGCTTCCACGGTGCGCTGCCCTGCAGGGCGTCGGCACGCACGGCCGAGGAGAACAGCCAGGTGCGGATGATGTCGTGGCCCTGCGGGCGCAGGTCGAAGGGGTAGACCTTGGCGAACAAATCCTCATCAACGCCCCAGCCGCCCACAATCTGCGGTGTCAGGGACGAGGTGGCCCAGGTGTCCAGCACGTCGGCGTCGCCGACGAAGCCGCCGGCCGCGTTGCGCTGGGTCTCGGTGTAGCCCGGTGCCGCGTCGGCGGCGGGGTCAACCGGCAGCATGTCCGCGGTGGGCAGGATTGGGTGGTCGTAGTCGGGGTTCGCGTCGGCATCCAGCGGGTACCAGACAGGAACCGGCACACCGAAGAAGCGCTGGCGGGAAACCAGCCAGTCACCGTTCAGGCCCGAGATCCAGTTGTCGTAGCGCGAGCGCATGAACGCCGGGTGGAACTCGATTTCCTTGCCCCGGTTGATCAGCTTGTCGCGGCGGTCTTCGTCCCGGCCGCCGTTGCGGATGTACCACTGGCGTGAGGAAACGATCTCCAGGGGCTTGTCGCCCTTTTCAAAGAAGTTCACGGGGTGCATGATCTTCTTGACGTCGCCGTCCAGCAGCTCCGCCTCGCCAAGCATGGCCACAACGCCTTCCTTGGCGCTGAACACGGTCTTGCCGGCGATCGCCGCGTAGTTGGCGCGGCCTTCCTCGGTGGTGATCCACTCGGGGGTGTCGCCGAGGATGCGGCCGTCGCGGCCAACAATGGCGCGGGTGGGCAGCTGCAGTTCACGCCACCAGGTGACGTCTGTCAGGTCTCCAAAGGTGCAGACCATGGCGATGCCCGAGCCCTTGTCGGCCTTGGCCAGGGCGTGGGCGCGTACCTCAACCTCGACGCCGAACAGGGGAGAGGTGACCTTCTTGCCGAAGAGCGGCTTGTAGCGCTCGTCATCGGGGTTGGCGACGAGGGCGGAGCAGGCGGCGAGCAGTTCCGGGCGCGTGGTCTCGATGTAGATCTTCGTGCCGTCTTCGGCGAAGAACGGGTACCGGTAGTAGGCGCCGGCAACTTCGCGGTCTTCCAGTTCTGCCTGGGCCACGGCGGTGCGGAACGTGACGTCCCAGAGCGTGGGGGCCTCGGCCATGTAGGCGTCGCCGGCGGCAAGGTTCTCCAGGAATCCGCGCTGGGAGACAGACCTTGAGTGGTCGTCGATGGTCCGGTAGGTCAGGGCCCAGTCAACGGACAGGCCCAGGGTCTGGAACAGGTGCTCAAAGACCTTCTCGTCTTCAACAGCCAGCTCCTCGCACAGCTCAATGAAATTCCTGCGGGAGATGACATCGAAATCACGCTGGTTCTTGGCCGGCGCTGCGGGAGGGCGGTAGTCGGCGTCGTACGTGTGGGTTGGGTCGCAGCGCACACCGTAGTAATTCTGCACGCGGCGCTCGGTGGGCAGACCGTTGTCGTCCCAGCCCATGGGGTAGAAGACGTTCTTGCCGTTCATGCGCTGGAAGCGGGCCAGCACGTCGGTCTGGGTGTACGAGAACATGTGGCCCACATGCAGGGAACCGGACGCCGTGGGCGGGGGAGTGTCGATGGAGTACACCTGCTCCCGGGTGGTCTCACGGTCAAACTTGTAGGTGCCCTCTGCCAGCCACCGCTTGGTCAGGGACTCTTCAAGGCCCTCCAAAACGGGCTTGTCAGGAACGTTGCTTGTGGTGGGTGCGGGCGTGTCTGTGCCCGGAAAGTTTTCAGCCATGGCCCAATTCTTCCATGACTTGCCCCGGAAGCAGGATTCAGTGGTTACATGGTGCCTGTGAATACGCTGGAGCAGGCACTGCAGATGTGGGAACGCGCCGGGCTGTCGTGGGCCGGCATCCGTGCCGAGCCGGAGGGCGCCGACTACGCTGCCCACACCCTTTTGCTGGGCGGGCGGCACGCCGTGTTCCGCACCGCGAAGACCACGCCCACCAAGGCGGGGCAGTTCGTCACGTTGTGGCAGCGATCGGCTGCGGGGCCCATCCGCCCCTTTGACGCGGCCGACGGCGTTGCCCTCTTTGTCGTTCAGGCCGGCCTGGGTGCGGGGCTGGGCCAGTTCGTGCTCCCCCTGGGTGTGTTGGCCCGCCATGGCGTGGTGTCGCTTGAGGGTGAGGGCGGCAAACGGGCCATGCGCGTCTACCCGCCCGACGTGGAGCCCACCAGCGCCCAGGCCCGGCGCACCCAGCAGTGGCAGTGCGAATACTTTTTGCCCCATGACGCCTCCGCGGGGCGGGTCCGTGAGCTGTACGCCGCCTGATCGGGCTTCCGGCATGCGTGGCTCCGCGCAGGCATGGAACTCGGTGGTGACTTTTGCGTACGTGTCCAGGATGAGGCAGAAACTCCGGGCGGCGGCAGGACGGTGACCCATTCTGCGCACGACTGGAGCCGGGTGTTGCGCATGACACTGTCATGCGGCACACCCGTCGCCAGTTCAGCGCAGAACAGGTCGTCCAAGGCCGCGACCCGCCTCAGCGCCGGGGCTATGATGCAAATATGGGCACTGTACGGATTTTGCGGGTGTATGAGGAGCCGGAACCGGGGGAGTACCGCGTCCTGGTCGACAGGTTGTGGCCGCGGGGCATCAAGAAGGACAACGTTGACCTGTGGCTCAAGGAAGCAGGCCCCAGCACAGAGGTCCGCAACGCCTTTGGCCACAAGGAAGAAAACTTCGAGGCGTTTGTCCGCGACTATACGGCCGAACTGAAGGACAACCCCGCGGTGGCTCAGCTGCGCAAGGTCGTTGCCGAACATGAGGAGGTGGTGCTGCTCTACGGGGCGAAGGACCACCACGAAAACCAGGCCGCCGTGCTGCTGGACTTCCTGAACAACGGGTCCTGAGCGGCGGCTCCCCGGCCATTTCAGCAACCCGCACCAACAGCGATACATTTGTTCCATGGCTGACAACACTTCCAGAAATGCACTCATCACAGGCGCCAGCTCGGGCATCGGCGCCGCCACCGTCCGCCGGCTCCGGAGCGATGGCTGGAACGTGATTGCTGTCGCCCGCCGCGAAGACCGGCTGGCCCAACTGGCTGCGGAAACCGGTGCCACGCCGTTCCCCGCGGACATCACCAAGGACGACGACGTCGCCCGTCTCCGTGATTACGTCACCGAAGCTTTCCGCGAGGCAGGCGGGCTGGACACCCTGGTCAACATTGCCGGCGGTGCCCGCGGTGTGGACCGCATGGCCACCGCCGATGCGGATGACTGGGACTGGATGTTCCAGGTCAACGTCGTGGGCACCATGAAACTCATCAAGGCCTTCCTGCCCGAGTTGCGCCGCCATGGCCACGGCACGGTGCTGAACCTCACCTCCACCGCCGGCCTCTCGGCTTATGAGGGCGGGGCCGGGTACAACGCCGCAAAGTTTGGCCAACACGCCATCACGAACGCGCTGCGGCTGGAGGAAGCGGAAAACAATGTGCGGGTCATCGAGGTGGCGCCCGGTTTAGTGCACACCGAGGAGTTCACGCTGAACCGCCTCGGCGGCGATCAGGCAGCCGCCGACAAGGTGTACCAAGGGGTGGAGAACCCGCTCACGGGTGACGATGTGGCCGAGGTCGTGGCCTACGCCGTGACCCTGCCGCACCACATCAACCTGGACCAGATCGTGATCCGCCCCGTGGCCCAGGCAGCCGACCACAAGCTCATCCGCAGGGCCTGACCCGCCGGAGCCAGCGCCCCGCCGGCGTCCCGCCAGCGTCCCGCCAGCGCCCGGTTCGCGCATTCGTGCGCATCCCGTAGAATGAACAACAAAGCGTCGACCCGGCCATCACCGGTGAGCTTCCGGAAGAACACGCCCGTACAAGGGCGCCAGTAGAACCGGACGGGTAAGCCCGTCACAGCAGTCAACAAGCGGCCGCGCAAAGGGTGAAACCGGAGCATGGCAAGCGAGGTGGTACCGCGGCGCAAGCCGTCCTTGCATCCTGAACATGAACGCCCACAACCAGGATGATGTGATGACCCACTTCCCGAAGGCCTCAGCCGCCGCCGGCCTCCACGCCGAATCCAAGCACGTCCCCGCCTCCGTGAACTTTCCGAAGGTGGAAGAGCTCGTCCTGAAGTACTGGGATGAAGACGGCACATTCCAGGCCAGCATTGACGCGCGCGACGCCGGCGAGGACGGGTCAAACGAATTCGTCTTCTACGACGGTCCTCCCTTCGCCAACGGCCTGCCGCACTACGGGCACCTGCTCACCGGCTACGCCAAGGACCTGGTGGCCCGCTACCAGACCCAGCGCGGGCGCCGCGTTGAGCGCCGCTTCGGCTGGGACACCCATGGGCTGCCCGCCGAGCTGGAAGCCATGAAGCAGCTGGGCATGACCGACAAGGCCCAGATCGAGGCCATGGGCATCGACAAGTTCAACGACGCCTGCCGCTCCTCCGTCATGAAATACGCCGGCGAATGGCAGGAATATGTCACCCGCCAGGCCCGCTGGGTCGACTTTGAGAACGACTACAAGACACTCAACGTCGAGTACATGGAATCGGTCCTCTGGGCGTTCAAGCAGCTCCACTCCAAGGGGCTGACCTACAACGGCTACCGCGTGCTGCCCTACTGCTGGAAGGATGAGACGCCCCTCTCCAACCACGAGCTGCGCATGGATGACGACGTCTACAAGGACCGCCAGGACCAGACAGTCACCGTCACCTTCCCCATCCTGGCCGGCGAATCCGCGCTCTCGCAGGAGCTGGCCGGCGTTGCCGCCATCGCCTGGACCACCACGCCCTGGACCCTGCCCACCAACCAGGCCCTCGCCGTCGGACCCAAGGTGAGCTACGCCGTCGTGCCTGCCGGCCCCAACGGTTCCGCAACAGGCGCCACGGCAGGGAATTTCCTGCTGGCGGCGGACCTCGTGGGTGCCCACGCCAAGGACCTGGGGTACGACGACGCTGCTGCCGCGACGGCCGCCGTCACCGCCACGTACGCGGGCGCAGAGCTTGAGGGCCTGAAGTACGAGCCGCTGTGGGACTACTTTGCCGATGACGAGAAGTACGGCACGGCGAAGTCCTGGCAGTTCCTGCTCGCCGACTATGTGACCACGACCGACGGTACTGGCGTCGTCCACCAGGCGCCCGCCTACGGTGAGGAGGACCAGAAGGTGTGCGAGCAGTACGGCATCCCCGTGGTCCTTTCCGTTGATGAGGGCGCGAACTTCCTGTCCGTGTTTGAGGGCGGCCCACTCAACGACATCGCCGGCGTGCAGGTCTTTGACGCCAACAAGACCATCACCCGTGTGGTGAAGGAGGCCGGCCGACTGGTCCGCCAGGCCAGCTACGTGCACAGCTACCCGCACTGCTGGCGCTGCCGCACACCCTTGATCTACCGCGCCGTCTCCTCCTGGTACGTGGAAGTCACCGCGTTCAAGGACCGCATGGTCGAGCTGAACCAGGACATCAACTGGATCCCCGGCAACGTCAAGGACGGCCAGTTCGGCAAGTGGCTGGCCAACGCCCGCGACTGGTCCATCAGCCGCAACCGCTACTGGGGCTCACCGATCCCCGTGTGGCAGTCCGACGACGAAAATTACCCCCGCACGGACGTGTACGGTTCGCTCGCCGAAATCCAGGCCGACTTTGGCCGCCTGCCGCTGAACAAGGCCGGTGACGTGGACCTGCACCGCCCGTTCATCGACGAGCTGACGCGCCCCAACCCGGACGACCCCCGCACGCCCGAGGAGGGACAGTCCACCATGCGCCGCGTGGAGGACGTCCTGGACGTTTGGTTCGACTCCGGTTCCATGCCGTACGGCCAGGCGCACTACCCGTTCGAGAATGAGGACTGGTTCAACACCCACAACCCGGCCGATTTCATCGTCGAGTACATTGGCCAAACCCGCGGCTGGTTCTACATGCTGCACATCCTGTCCACGGCACTCTTTGACCGGCCGGCGTTCAGGAACGTCATCAGCCACGGCATCGTGCTCGGCTCCGACGGGCAAAAGATGTCCAAGTCGCTGCGCAACTACCCGGACGTCTCCCAGGTCCTGGACCGCGACGGCTCCGACGCCATGCGCTGGTTCCTGATGTCCAGCCCGATCCTGCGCGGCGGCAACCTGGTGGTCACCGAACAAGGCATCCGCGACGGTGTCCGACAGGTCATCCTGCCGCTGTGGAACGTGTACAGCTTCTTCACCCTGTACGCCAACACGGCCAACGGCGGCAACGGCTACGACGCCGAGTTGCGCTACGACGGCTATGCCGACCCCATGGACCAGTACCTGCTGGCCAACACCGGCGATCTCGTCCGGGAGCTGACGGCCAAGCTTGACGGTTACGACGTTTCCGGCGCCTGCGACTCGCTGCGCAGCTACCTGGACATGCTCACCAACTGGTACGTCCGGCGCAGCCGCAACCGCTTCTTCGACGAAAACACCGATGCCTTTGACGCCCTCTACACGGCGCTGGAGACGGTGTGCCGGGTGGCCGCCTCGCTGCTGCCGCTGGTCACCGAGGAAATCTGGCGCGGGCTCATCGGCGGCCGCTCGGTGCACCTGACCGACTGGCCCAACGCCGAGCTGTTCGTCCCCAACGCCGCCCTCGTCGAGCAGATGGACCGGATCCAGCAGATCTGCTCCACCGGTTCCAGCCTGCGCAAGGCCGCCAAGCTGCGCGTGCGCCTGCCGCTGCAGGAGCTCACCGTGGTGGCGCCCAACGCCGCTGCCTTGAACGACGGCGGCGCGATCGTCGCGGACGAACTGAACATCCGCTCCATCCGCTTTGTTGACGCCGCCGAGGCTTCCCCCGAGGAGTTCGGCATCACGCAGAAGCTGGTTGTCAACGCACGGGCCGCGGGCCCCCGGCTGGGCAAAAACGTCCAGCTGGCCATCAAGGGCTCCAAGTCCGGGGACTGGTCCGTCACCGACGGCGTGGTCACCTCCGGAGGTTTGGAGCTGGAACCGTCCGAGTACACGCTGGAGACTGTTGTTGAGGACGCGCACGACGGCGGCAAGAGCGCCGTTGCGATGCTGCCGCACGGCGGCTTCGTGGTTCTCAACACCGAGCTGACCCCCGAACTCGAGGCCGAAGGAACGGCACGCGACATGGTGCGTGCCATCCAGCAGGCCCGCAAGGACGCCGGGCTGCAGGTCAGCGACAGGATCCGCACCATCATCAGTGCCCCGCAGGACACCATTGATGCGTTGCACGCCAACGCCGAGCTGGTGAAGTCCGAGACCCTGACCCTGAAGCTTGAACTCATCCCCGGTGACGTTGACACCACCATCACAGTTGAACGGAGCATTTCCTAAATGCCTGCTGACCATGACGAATTCTCGGTTGAAAGCGTCTACGCCGAGCTGTTGGGCCGTGCCCCGGAAAACAAGATGCAGCCCAGGCTGGCTCCGTTGTTCCGGGCCATGGACGTGCTGGGGGAGCCCAACAAGGCCTTCCCCATCATCCACATCACCGGCACCAACGGGAAAACCTCCACCGCTCGGATGATCGAGGCGGGGCTGCTGGCCCACGACCTGCGCACCGGCCGCTATACAAGCCCGCACCTGACCCGGGTGACGGAGCGCATCAGCATTGACGGCGCACCCGTCAGTGACGAGACCTTCGTGCGGATCTGGGACGAAATCCGCCCCTACCTGGACATTGTCGACGCCGAGCTCACGACCGCCGGGGAGGTGCGCCTGACCTACTTCGAGTGCCTGACGATCCTGGCGTTCGCCATCTTTGCCGACGAGCCGGTGGATGTGGCAGTCATGGAGGTGGGCCTTGGCGGCATCACCGACGCCACCAATGTGGGCGACGGCCAGGTTGCCGTGATCACGCCGATCTCCCTTGACCACACCGAGCTGCTGGGTGACACGACGGGGCTCATCGCCGAGGAGAAGGCCGGCATCATCAAGGAAGGCGCATTCCTCATCAGCGCCGCCCAGCCCACCGACGCCGCCCAGGTCATCCTGGACAAGGCCCGTGAAAAGCATGCCGAATTCCGCTTTGAGGGCGTTGAATTCGGTGTGGAGGCACGCACCGTGGCTGTGGGCGGGCAAATGCTCGACCTGCAGGGACTGGCCGGCCGCTACCCGGGAATCCTGCTTCCCCTGCACGGCGAACACCAGGCCCAGAACGCCGCCGTCGCACTTGCCGCCCTGGAGGCGTTCCTCGGCGGGGGAGAGAAGGAACTGAACCAGGAACTGGTCCAGGAAGGCTTTGCCGCCGTCACCTCGCCCGGACGCCTGGAAGTCATGCGCACCTCACCCACCATCGTGGTGGATGCGGCGCACAACCCCGCAGGCATTGCCGTCACCGCGGCAGCCCTCCAGGAGGCGTTTGCCTTCAGCAAGCTGGTGGTCGTGCTCGGCGTGCTGGCGGAAAAGGACGCCGAGGAAATCCTCAACACCATCAAGGAATCCTACGGTGACGAGGCGGCGGAAATCTGCCTGACCCAATCCAACTCCCCGCGGGCCATCCCGGCCGCCGAGTTGGCGGAAATGGCCGTGGACCTTGGCTGGGCCGAGGAAGACGTCCACATCGCCGAAAAGCTTGACGACGCCATTGAATGGGCTGTTGAGCGCGCCGAATCCAACAACGACCTTGCCGGCGGCATCTTGATCACCGGCTCCATCACCGTCGTGGGCGAGGCCCGGATCCTGCTGGGCCGTCCCGGCGAAAGGGCAGGTGCCTGAGATGGCCAAGCTGACAAAAGCCCAGCGCGAATGGAAGCCCAACACTCCCAAAAAGCTGCGCTCCACCAAGATGATGTTCGCCTCGGTGGTCCTGATGCTCGAGGCGTTCGTGGCCCTTTTCCTGGGACTGGCGTTGTTCGGCCTGAAGGACAAGGACGCCACCTACCTCATCGCCGCCGGCGTGCTGGCGCTGCTGATGATCCTGGCATGCGGGGTCATCCGCAAGACCTGGGGTGTGGCCTTCGGCTGGCTTCTGCAGCTGGCCTTGATCGCCGGCGGCTTTTGGGAGCCGTCGATGTTTGTTGTGGGCGTGCTCTTCGCCGTCGCGTGGTGGTACGCCCTGTACGCCGGCGCCAAGATTGACCGCGAAAACGCCGCCCGGGCCAGGGCGCAGGCCAACTGGGACGCAGCCCACCCCGAAGGCGAAAAGCCGGAGGCTTCGGCATAGTCCCCACCTGCCGGCGGCATTTTCCGTTTCGGCCCCTGCCCGAACGACCGTAGACTGGCTTTGAAAATGATCTCGAACGATATTGATGGAGTTACTGTGAGCATTGAGCGCACCCTTGTACTTGTAAAGCCCGACGGCGTCGCCCGCAACCTGTCCGGGGCCGTCCTGGCCCGCATCGAGGCCAAGGGCTACACCCTGGCCGAGCTGAAGAAGGTCAACGCCACGCGCGAGCAGCTTGAGGCACATTACGAAGAGCACGTCGGCAAGCCGTTCTACGAGCCGCTCGTTGAGTTCATGCTCTCCGGCCCGGTCGTCGCCGCCATCTTCGAGGGCCACCGCGTCATCGAAGGCTTCCGCGCCGTGGCCGGCACCACCGATCCCACCACCGCAGCACCCGGCACCATCCGCGGCGACTTTGGCCGCGACTGGGGCCTGAAGGTCCAGCAGAACCTGGTCCACGGCTCCGACTCGGTGGAGTCCGCCGAGCGCGAGATCGGCATCTGGTTCGCCTAAGCGCGACTTTTTTGCCTGAAGTACGACGACGAAGGGCACCTTCCGTGTGGAAGGTGCCCTTCGTCGTCGTACTTTCCGCTAAAAACGCTCGCTCACTTCCGGGGCATTAAACACCAACGCTCCTGCTGCGGAATGCAGGAGCGTTGGCCAAAACAGTCCCACAACTGCAGGAGCGTTTGTCGGCGGGTCAGGCGTTGGAGGGGATGATCAGGTACATGAACTTGAAGAAGATGGAGGCCAGGACGGCCAGGTAGAGCAGGGCGACGATGACCCAGGCCCAATTGTTGAGGAACTTGGTGAGCGCCGGCGGGGCCGGGATGACGCCGTGATTGATGTTGCGGATGGTGGTCCAGACGAAGAGCGGGATCATCATGGCCCACACCACCATGCAGTAGGGGCACAGGAGCGCGAGGGTGTACACGGCGGTGAACCAGAACCAGACCACCAGGGCCATCCCGGCGGTGATGCCCACTTGCAGGCCGAACCAGTACCAGCGCGCCAGTCGGGCACCGGCCAGCAGGACCATGCCGGTGGTGATGACGACGGCGAACGCCACAACGCCGATGAACGGGTTGGGGAAGCCGAGCAGGCCTGCTTCGGGTGTCTTCATGACGTCGCTGCAGGAGATCCAGGAGTTGAAGTCGCAGCTGGCTGTGGCGTTCGGGTCCTTGTAAAGTTCGACCCGTTCAAGCACCAGGGTGAACGATGCGATCCATGCAATTGCGCCGGCAATAACCAGAAACCAGCCAAACGGTCTGGCACGTGCCATGGCGGGCTTGTCCAAATCTGCCGGGCCGCGGGTGGAAGCTTCAGTGCTGGGCATGACGTCCTATTCATCGAGACCGGTGATTGAGTCCTGATTGTAGCGCGAGTTTCTTGGCGCGCCCTGCGTGAAACGGCGCTGTGGCATGGCGCGTATGAGACAATGAAATCGGCTGATCGGCGATCCACATGCGCCCCTCAGTCCAATGGCACGCCTCCGGCTGCCGGTGACGACACTGCCACTGCGTGCAGCCATCCACCGGCCGGATTCCGCAAACCATTGGCTTTTTAGAGCTTGCGCACCCAGAAGTTGGTGCCGCCTGGAAAGTAATTAGACGACTTCCGTCAGCGCCCGCGGGTGTTGGCACATCTGCCGCTGCCGGCACCCGATGTGGGGGTGTCGACTCGGCGCGAAAGTAACGCCCACAATGGATAAAGAACAGACAGCTCCGGACAGCACAGAGGCAGCGGCCCCCGCCAAGGCAAAAGCCACACGCTCGCGCCGGGCAACGTCGGCAGTAGCCAGCCCCGCCAGCAGTGACGCTGCACAAACCAGCACTTCCCAAGCAGGCACCGCTGCCGACGCCGCAACTGAAGTGGCCGCCCCGGCCAAGAAGGCCCCGGCACGCCGCAGCCGCGCCAAGAAAACGGAACCGGCAGCAACGGCAGCTGCGGGCGCATCCGAACCGTCGCTGCTGGATGAAATAGCGGAGCCTGCCCAGTCGGCCGCGGCCCCGGCAGCTGTCGAGCCCGCAACGGCTGAGCCTGCTGCAGCACCGGCAAAGCGTGCCACCCGCCGCCGGGCCACCGCGCCCGTGACTGCCCCTGCGGCAGCGCAGCATGAAAACGGTGTCCAAGGCGAACTGAGCCTGGCCGGAGATGACTCCGAAGCGCCGGCAGCAAAGGCACCGGCCAAACGCACCCGCTCGGCGAAGGCGCCCGTCACCGCCACAGCCGATACCAAGACCCCCGAAACCAAGACAGCGGAAACCAAGACCACTGCAACCAAGGCCCGTGGCTCAAGGCGTGCCGCCTCCAGTGCCGGATCAGTGTCAATATCAGGTCAGGCCGCGGTTCCCGCCGAATCCGCTGCTGAATCTGCTGCCGGCTCCGCCTCGGCTCCGGCCGAAGCGCCTGCCTCTGCACCGGCCGTGAAGGCTCCCGCACGCCGGGCGAGCAGGAAGGCGGCCGCGCCAGCCGGACCGGCGCCAGTCCAGAGCGAAATTTCCCTCGACAGCGATGCCGGCGATTCCGCAGCGCCCGCCACAGCTGACGCCGCAGAAACGCCCGCCGCAGCACCCAAGTCCACCCGCAGCCGCCGCAGGCCTGCAGGCAAGTCCGCCGCCGCAGAGTCCGAGACTGTCGTTGATTCGGTTGCTGCCGCAACGCCCGAATCCGCAAACGGCCCGGCAACCAACGCCGCAACAAACGCCAGCGCCGCGGCTGACACCGAAGCAGCCCCGGAAGCTGCCGGCGTGCTGCCCGCGACTGCGGACAGCACGGAGACAGCTGCTGCCGACTCCTTGTTCGTGTCCCCGTCCGCAGGCATGTCGGCATTGTTCCTGGCACCCGATTTGAGCCTGGCCGCGCCTGCCGCAGCCACCCATGAAGACCGCGATGGCAACGAAGACGGTGCCACCGGCAAGAGCGAGGGCCACGATGGCGAACGCCACGGCCGTTCACGGGGCCGCAACCGCCGGAACCGGGGCAACGATTCCGAAGCCCCCGAGGCACAGGACGCCGGTGACAGCGCAGCTGCCGAGACGGACACTGAAGATACCGACGACGGCGTGACCTCGCGTCGCCGCCGTCGCCGCCGCCGCGGCGACCAGGACCTGGAGCTGACGGGAGGATCCGACGAGGATCCGCCCAACACCGTCACCCGGGTCCGCGCCCCACGGGCCCCCGCCGACACCGGAGCCGGCGACCCCAACCGGGTCACCAGCCTGCGCGGCTCCACCCGTCTCGAAGCGAAGAAGCAGCGCCGCCGCGACTCACGCGACTCCGGCCGCCGCCGCACCGTCATCACCGAGGCCGAGTTCCTGGCCCGCCGTGAATCAGTTGACCGTGTCATGGTGGTTCGCCAAGGCGAAGACCGGATCCAGATCGGCGTCCTGGAAGACGGCATCCTGGCCGAACACTTTGTCTCCAAGACCCAGCAGGACTCCCTCATCGGCAACGTGTACGTGGGCAAGGTCCAGAACGTGCTGCCCAGCATGGAAGCCGCCTTCGTCGACATTGGCCGCGGCCGCAACGCCGTCCTGTACGCAGGTGAGGTTGATTGGGATGCCGCAAACCTCAACGGCCAGCCGCGCCGCATCGAAAACGCCCTGAAATCGGGCGACCCGGTGCTGGTCCAGGTTTCCAAGGATCCCGTGGGCCACAAGGGTGCCCGCCTGACCAGCCAGATTTCGCTGCCCGGCCGCTACCTGGTGTTTGTGCCCGGTGGTTCCATGACAGGCATCTCACGCAAGCTGCCCGACGTCGAACGCAACCGCCTCAAGCGCGTCCTCAAGGACCACCTGCCCGAAAACGCCGGCGTCATTGTCCGCACGGCCGCCGAGGGTGCCAGCGAGGAAGAGCTCACCAACGACATCAACCGGCTGCGCGCCCAGTGGGCCGGCATCAACGAGCGGGCCTCGTCGCACAAGACGCTCGCCCGGGAAATGCTCTACGGCGAACCCGACCTGACCATCAAGGTGGTCCGTGACGTGTTCAATGAAGACTTCACCAAGCTCATCGTCTCCGGCGAGGACGCCTGGGACACCATCGAGGCCTACGTGACGTACGTGGCCCCGGACCTCCTTGACCGCCTGGAAAAGTGGACCAAGCCCGAGGACATCTTCGCCGCACATCGCATCGACGAGCAGATCAACAAGGCCCTGGAACGCAAGGTCTTCCTGCCCTCCGGCGGCTCGCTCGTCATCGACCGCACCGAGGCCATGACGGTGGTTGACGTCAACACCGGCAAGTTCACCGGTTCCGGCGGCAACCTGGAAGAAACGGTCACCAAGAACAACCTGGAAGCGGCCGAAGAAGTCGTCCGCCAGCTCCGCCTGCGTGACATCGGCGGCATCATTGTCATCGACTTCATCGACATGGTCCTGGAATCCAACCGCGACCTGGTGCTCCGGCGCCTGGTTGAATGCCTGGGCCGGGACCGCACCAAGCACCAGGTCGCCGAAGTCACCTCGCTGGGCCTCGTGCAGATGACGCGCAAGCGCATGGGCACCGGGCTCCTCGAGGTATTTGGCGAGCAGTGCCCCACGTGCGCCGGCCGCGGCATGGTCACCCACGAGATTCCCGTCGAGCACCGCCGCACGCACAGCCCCGCCGTGGAAGCTGCACAGATCCACGGTGCCAAGCCCGAACACCGCGAGAGCGAACGCACCGCCAACCGCTCAACCCGCAGCGAACGCAAGCGCAACCGCAACCGCGGCCAGCAGCAGGAAACGGAGCAGCACGACGCCGCCCCCGTCCAGGTGCCGGACGAGGCAAGCGAGGCACAAAAGGCGCAAAAGGCCCACGAAGCCCGCGCCGCCCTGGCGAACATTGCCGCGGCCGCTGCAGCCTCGCACCATGAGCACGACGGCGGACAGCCGCACAGTGCCGCCGTTGCAGAGGGTGCTGCGGCGCCTGCCGAAACGACTGAAACGGCCGACGGCGCCACGCTCACCTTTGGCGGGGAAGCCATCGAGCTCCCTCGTGGACACCGCAGCGAAAGCGGCGGCAGCGCGGAAGAACACAATGCCGACCAGGCGGCAGCGCTGGCCGGACTGGCGCAGGCGCTGGACCCGCTGGCAGCGCCCGGCCAGGACCAGCCGCACGACACCTCCGCCGAGGCAGGGGGTGACAACCGGTCACGGTCCTCACGCCGGGGACGCCGCAACCGCAGTGCACGCAGTGCGCAGGGGGGTGCGGACATGACCGTGGAGACCTCGGTTGCAACATCTGCCGGTCAGGGTTCGGCGCCGCACGTGAGTGCTGCAGCTGACATTCCAGCAGCCGCACCAGCCGTGAAACCTAGCAGTGGCCCGATCATTTTGGGTGTGGGAGTGCCGGCTTCGGAACTCTAGTTCCTGACAAGCCATGGGACAGCCCGCAGTTGTTGTCGAAGACCGTGTTTGAACGCGGTCTTCGACACCAACTGCGGGTTTTTTCTTTAACCGGCGGGGCTCGGGCTAGGGTGGAGATCGACACGGGGTGCTGCGCCATCAGGGCGGGCTGAGACAATACCCGTTGAACCTGCCCGGTTAGCACCGGCGAAGGGATGTCCCCATGAGCACCAGCACATTAAAATCTTCAAGCCGCGAAGCTGTTCCCACGGAAAATGTCGACACGGAAAATTTCGACACGGAAAATGTTGCGGGCACGCCCGCACCAGCACGGCATCCCAAGGTCGGGAACCCCGGGGTACTGCACCCCAGAATACTGAGCATTGCGGGGTCAGACCCCTCCGGGGGAGCCGGCGTCCAGGCCGACATCAAGTCCATTTCAGCCCACGGCGGTTATGCCATGGCCGCGATCACGGCCCTGACCGCCCAAAACACCCGCGGAGTGCAGGGTGTCCACGTCCCACCGGCAGATTTCCTCATCGCCCAGCTGGACGCCGTTGCCGCAGACATCACAATAGACGCGGTAAAGATTGGCATGCTGGGCACAGAAGAGGTGATGGACGCGGTCGCCGGCTGGTTGGCGCGGACCCGCCCGCCCGTCGTCGTGCTTGATCCTGTCATGGTGGCCACCAGCGGGGACGTGCTCGTGCTCCCGGCAGCACGCCGGGCCTTGCTGGCAATCATCAAAAACGCGCACTTGGTGACCCCCAACATTCCTGAGCTGGCCGTGCTGCTCGACCTGCCGGAGGCTGCCGGTTGGCAGGAAGCCGTGCGGCAGGGCAGGGAGCTGGCCGCAGCACACCACGTCCTGGTCCTCGTGAAGGGTGGTCATCTGCCGGGGGACCAGTGTCCCGATGCGCTTGTCGCACCGGATGGCACGGTCCAGGAGTTCCAGGCAGCCCGCATCGACACGGCCAACACCCACGGCACGGGATGCTCATTGTCGGCTGCGGTGGCCACGCTGCAGGTGCAAACCGGCGACTGGCAGGCAAGTGTGTCCCTGGCGAAAGAGTGGCTGGGGCGTGCACTCGAGACCTCCGCGGCGCTGCAGGTGGGCGCCGGTGCGGGACCGATCAACCATTTGCACGCACTGTGGGAGCACGCGGCGCTACGGCCAGGGGGCTTCAGCAACGAACTCTGGGAGGCATGTGAGCCGCAGCGCCGGGCCATCTTTGCCCTTGACTTCATCAAGGAACTGGCGTCAGGCACCCTGCAGGGCCACCATTTCGCCTACTACCTCGCCCAGGATGCGTTGTACCTGGGCAGCTATTCCAAGGTCCTGGCCCGGGCAAGTGCCTTGGCGCCCACCGAGGCCGAGCAGAAATTCTGGGCCGGCGGCGCCCAAAACTGCCTCGAGGTGGAAATGGTGCTGCACCGCGACTGGCTCCGCGACCACCCTGCGGGGCTGGAGCAGGGGCCGGTCACCAAACATTATGTGGACCACCTGCAGGCCGTGGCCTTCTCCGGAAGCTACGGCGAAGTCGTTGCCGCCGTGCTGCCGTGTTATTGGCTGTACGCGGAGGTGGGGCGCGTGCTGCACGCCGACTACCTCGCGTTTGCGGGGGAGCACCCCTATGGTGCCTGGCTGGCGACGTACGCCGACGATGACTTTGCGCAGGCAACGGCAACTGCCGTCAGCATCATGGATGCAGCGGCTCGGCGGGGATCGGCCCTGGAACGTGGACGCATGCGGGCGGCCTTTGCCCATTCGGCGCAGTACGAGGTGGACTTCTTTGCAGCCCCGCACAGCCAACTGGCAGGCGCGTTGTCAGGCGCGAACATCGGTGCAGGTGATTAACACCACGCGCTGTTCGCAAGGAAACGCCGCGGCACTGGCCAAAAATGGCAATAATTGGCGACAGTCGCGCTAGTGTTGATGAGTACGGTTTCAGGAACCACGCAGCGTCACCGTCGAAACAATGTTTTGGCGGCAGGGTGCAGGGGACCCGGAACCAGTCTCATTTGCTCCCGGAGGCAGAATTAGCGTATTCTTGATCTTCGGTGCTTACGCCAACACCTAGGGCAACCACTCCATGGCAGAACTCCATTGAGGTCCACGGCGTTGAGGCACATAGTATGCACCCCGCGTCTGTTCATTCTTGAACTGCGGCGCATGCGGTTGGTGGCGATCAAATCTGATCCAAGCCGGCATAAAAACTTTGTAATAAACGTCGAGAGAAGTGAGTTCCCCAGTGGTGTACGCGATTGTCCGCGCAGGCGGCCGTCAAGAAAAGGTTTCCGTAGGAGACCACGTGACCATGAACCGCGTCCCCGGTGGAGTTGGCAGCACGCTTGAGCTGCCCGCTTTGCTCTTGGTTGATGGTGACAAGCTCACCACAGCCGCGAAGGACCTGGCTAGTGTAAAGGTTACGGCTGAGAAGTTGGAGGATCTTCGCGGGCCGAAGATCGTCATCCAGAAGTTCAAGAACAAGACCGGCTACAAGAAGCGCCAGGGTCACCGTCAGGAACTGTCCAAGGTCAAGATCACCTCAATCGCTTAATTAGCGACTGCGGTTCGATCCACTTAGATACTTTTAGTAAAAAGGCAGGCATTTTCAAATGGCACATAAAAAAGGTGCGAGTTCCACTCGCAACGGTCGTGACTCCAACGCTCAGTACCTGGGCGTAAAGCGCTTCGGCGGTCAAGTTGTCAAGGCTGGCGAAATCATCGTCCGCCAGCGCGGCACCCACTTCCACCCCGGTGAGGGTGTTGGTCGTGGCAAGGATGACACGCTGTTCGCATTGGACGCAGGCGCAGTCGAGTTCGGTCAGCGTCGCGGACGTCGCGTCGTGAACATCGTTGCAGCTGCGGTCTAATACCAAAGCTTTTCCAGTGGAGCGGGCCGCATGGCTCGCTCCACTGGCTTTTAACACAGCGTTTCAGTCAGTTTTTCCCACCGGCCGGCATCAGGCCTTGGTCCCCCACGGGACTAGAATTAGTGCGAAACAGCAAGTTTCTACTCAAGGAGATTTCATTGGCCAGCTTCGTTGACCGGGTTGTTCTGCAGGTATCCGGCGGGACTGGCGGCCACGGCTGCGTCTCGGTTCACAGTGAAAAGTTCAAACCGTTGGGCGGGCCCGACGGCGGCAAGGGCGGCGATGGCGGCAGCGTCACCTTCCGCGTCAGCGACCAGACCACCACCTTGCTTGACTTCCATCACGCACCCCACCGCCGCGGCGGCAACGGCCAGCCCGGCATGGGCGACTGGCGCGACGGCAAGGACGGGAATTCGCTGATCCTGGAGGTTCCCGACGGCACGGTCATCAAGGACCGGGACGGCAATGTACTGGCGGACCTCGTGGGAATCGGCACCGAGTACATTGCTGCGGCAGGTGGCCAGGGCGGGCTTGGCAACAATGCCCTTTCCTCACTGAAGCGCAAGGCCCCGGGCTTTGCACTGTTGGGCATTGCCGGCACAGAGGCTGACATTGTCCTTGAGCTGAAGTCCATTGCCGACATCGCGTTGGTGGGCTTCCCGTCCGCCGGCAAATCCAGTCTCATCGCTGCCATGTCCGCGGCACGGCCCAAGATTGCCGACTACCCCTTCACAACCCTGATCCCCAATCTGGGCGTTGTCCAGGCAGGAGACGTCCGCTTCACCATGGCCGACGTGCCGGGCCTCATCGAGGGCGCCAGCGAAGGCAAGGGCCTGGGTCATAACTTCCTGCGTCACGTGGAGCGTTGCGCCGCGATTGTGCATGTCCTTGACTGTGCAGCACTCGAGGCCGACCGCGACCCGGTTACTGACCTGGCCGTCATTGAGCGTGAACTCGACCGCTACTCCGTTGACATGAGCTTTGCCGGCTCCGACGGCGACGTTGTCCCGTTGAATGCGCGCCCGCGCTTGATTGCCTTGAACAAGGTTGATTCCCCCGACGGCCGCGACATGGCCGGATTTGTCCGATCTGACTTGGAAGCCCGCGGCTACCGTGTCTTCGAGGTGTCGGCTGCAAGCCACGAAGGCCTGAAGGCCCTGGGTTACGCCATGGCAGAAATTGTCACGGCGGCCCGCCAGGAAGTTATCGACAGCCCCGTCAAGGTTGCCCCCGTCGTTCTGCGCCCCCGTGCCGTCAACGAATCATCGTTCACGATCCACCGCGAGGAGCGTAACCTGACTCCGTTGTTCCGCGTTCGCGGTGAAAAGCCCGAGCGTTGGGTTGAGCAGACCGATTTCCAGAACGAAGAGGCCATCGGCTACTTGGCGGACCGGCTGGCGAAGGCCGGTGTCGAGAAGGAACTCTTCAGGATCGGTGCCACGCCAGGAGACACCGTGGTCATTGGCGGAGACAACGGCATGATCTTCGACTGGGAGCCCACCATGATGGGTGGCGCCGAGCACCTGGCCGCACCCCGCGGCACCGACCTGCGCCTGCTCGACCTGGGGGACCGCCCCACGCGTTCACAAAAGCGCCAGGAGCAGCAGGACCGCCGTGACGCCAAGGCAGCAGGCCGCGCCGAGCTCGAAGCAGAACGCCAGGCCGGCATTTGGACTGAAACTCACAACCGCCAGGCCACCAAGGCGCAATTCATCGAAGACGAATTGGCGGCTGAAGACGACAACGAAAAGACAGGTGAATCACAGAAGTAATGGATTTGGGATTAACAGGAGACAGTTTGCAAGGACAGCCCGCATCGCTTAAAACACGGCGTGGGATTGCCACCGCGGCACGAATAGTTGTCAAGGTCGGTTCGTCGTCCTTGACCTCTGTTGCGGGGGGCCTTTCGGAGGAGGCGCTCGTACAGCTCGTGGACGTGCTGGCGCGGCGGCATCAGGCGGGCACCGAGATCATCCTGGTTTCTTCCGGGGCCATTGCTGCAGGGCTGCTTCCGCTGGGCCTGTCCCGACGTCCCAAGGACCTGGCCACCCAGCAGGCCGCAGCCAGCGTGGGCCAGGGCTTGCTGATGGCACACTACAACCAGGTCTTTGCCTCCCACGGTGTGACCGCCTCGCAGGTCCTGCTGACCTCCGAGGACCTGACCCGCCGGCACCAGTACGTCAATGCGCACCGTGCCCTGGACCGCCTGCTCAATCTTGGCGTCATTCCCATTGTCAATGAAAATGACACCGTGGCCACCCACGAGATCCGCTTTGGTGACAATGACAGGCTGGCCGCGCTCGTGGCGCACCTGATCAAGGCCGACGCCCTCGTGCTGCTCTCGGATGTCGATTCCCTGTACGACGGCCCTCCGTCGGAAGGGGCCACACGCATCAGCCAGGTTGACTCACCCGAGGATCTTGAAGGCATTGTCATTGGCACGGCAGGCGCCGCCGGAGTGGGCACGGGAGGCATGGCCACCAAGGTCCAGGCTGCCATGATCGCCGCCGAAACAGGCATTCCAGCCCTGGTGACCTCCACTGTTCAGGCCGGGGCGGCTCTGGCAGGGGAGGACGTTGGAACCTGGTTTGGCATCAATGGCAGCAAGCGCCCCGTGCGCATGCTGTGGTTGGCCCACCTGGCAGACATTCGTGGCCGCCTGGTGCTCGACGACGGCGCCGTGCGCGCTGTCAGCGAGAGGCACAAGTCTGTGCTCCCCGCCGGGATAACGTCCGTCACCGGGGACTTTGATGCCGGTGACGCCGTTGAAATCAGTGATTCCCAGGGCAACGTGTTCGCCCATGGCCTGGTGAACTACCGCCATTCGGACCTGCCGCAAATGCTGGGACGCAAAACCAAGGCCCTGGCCAAGGAATTGGGCCGCGAGTTTGAGCGTGAAGTGGTCCATGTTGATGATCTGGTGCTGCTGCCCGGATAATCTGCGGCCCGCTGCAACATCTGCCTGCGTGGCCTAGACTTGGGACATGACCGAGCAGATTGTTGAACAAAATATTGCCGCCGAAGTTCGGACCATCACCGACCGCGCCCGCAGAGCCGCCCGTCGCATGGCCGGAGCCAACCGGGCCTGGAAGGACAAGGGCCTGCGCGCCATTGCCAAGGCGCTGTTGGAAAACCAGGAGACCATCCTCGCCGCCAACGCCAAGGACGTGGCAAACGGTCGGGACAACGGCACCTCGGTGCCGATGCTCGACAGGCTCACGCTGACGGGACCGCGGGTTCAGGGGCTGGCCGATGCGCTGGAAAACCTGGCCACCCTGCCGGACCCCGTGGGGAATGTGGTGCGGGGCCAGACCCTGCCCAACGGCCTGCGCATGCGCCAGATCAACGTCCCCATGGGGGTCGTGGCAGCCATCTACGAGGCCCGCCCCAATGTCACGGTTGACATCGCCGGCCTGGCGCTGAAAAGCGGAAATGCCGTGATCCTGCGCGGCGGCACGGCAGCCGCCAACACCAACAAGGCGCTGCTGGGCATCCTGCGCGACGCCCTGGACCGTGTCGGCCTGCCCTCAGACGCCGTGCAGTCTGTTGACCAGTTCGGCCGCGAGGGTGCCAACCTCATCATGAAGGCGCGCGGAGCGGTTGACGTGTTGATTCCCCGGGGCGGCCGCGAGCTGATCCAAACAGTGGTGAACAACGCAGCCGTGCCCGTCATCGAAACTGGTGAAGGCAACGTCCACATCTTCATTGACAGCAGTGCCAAGGAAGAAATGAGCGTCGACATCCTGTTGAACGCCAAGACCCACCGGCCCAGCGTGTGCAACACGGTGGAGACCCTGCTGGTGCACAAGGACGCCACTGTGCTGCCGGCCGTGCTCACCGCGCTGGCGAAGGCAGGCGTGCGGCTGCACGTCGATGAGCGGGTGCAGGCAGTGCTGCCCGCCGGTGTCACGGCCACCCCGGCCACCGACGAGGACTGGGCCACCGAGTACATGGACCTTGACCTTGCCGTAAAGATGGTCGACTCCATGCCGGAGGCCCTCGAGCACATCCGCACGTGGAGCACCGGGCACACCGAGGCGATCATCACCAACGATCTGGCCAACGCCGAAATTTTTATTGCCGAGATTGATTCGGCGGCCGTCATTGTGAATGCCAGCACACGGTTCACGGACGGCGGCGAGCTGGGGCTGGGTGCCGAGGTGGGCATCTCAACCCAAAAGCTGCACGCCCGCGGGCCCATGGGGCTGACGGAACTGACCACCACGAAGTGGATTGTGCAGGGCGAAGGCCAGGTCCGCGGCTAATCCGCAACTGCTCCCCAATTGCAGTCGCCTGCACGTCTGGGATTGGTGCACCTCGGAGCTGGGGCCCATCTGCCAAGGGCTTTGCTGCGCGCCGGTGTGCCAGTGCGCCCCGATAGCACGTACCATTAGAAGGAATTCAAGGAACAATCGGACCGGCTGCGGTGACACCACCGCCCGGCCACGCACCCAAGGGGAGAAATAATGCTGACCCAGCTTGCCGGCGTCGTACTGGCTGCCGCAGAAGAACATGAGCTTGCGCCGTTGATTGCGCCGCCATACGTGATTGGCGGTGTCATGCTTGCGTTTCTGCTGACGCTGATGATTGTGTGTGTGTCGTTCATGAACTTGGGCAACCGCCACTCAGCAGTCGAGGCAACTGACGACCCTCACCGCCAGCACACCAACAAGCACCTGCATGGCGACGATTCGGCGTCCTCCAATCACTGAGGAAACACTCCGGGTGCCTTCGACTGAGGGCGCCCGGAACCGTCTCCGCATCGGAGTCATGGGTGGCACGTTTGATCCGATCCACCATGGTCACCTTGTCGCAGCCAGCGAGGTTGCGAGTGTTTTTAAGCTTGATGAAGTTATTTTCGTGCCCACGGGACAGCCGTGGCAGAAGGTCAAGAGTCAGGTCAGCGCCGCTGAACACCGCTACCTGATGACTGTCATTGCCACCGCGGCAAACCCGCAATTCACGGTGAGCCGCGTGGACATTGACAGACCCGGACCCACTTTCACCATCGACACCTTGCGGGACTTGCGCCGCCTCCGCCCGGATGCGGACTTGTTCTTCATCACAGGAGCCGATGCCATGGCCCAGATCATGTCATGGAAAGACAGCGACGAACTCTGGGATCTGGCCCATTTCGTGGGCGTCACCCGCCCCGGGCACGTGCTCGATGGGAGGGGCCGCAAGAATGTAAGTTTGTTGGAAGTCCCTGCCATGGCGATCTCTTCAACTGATTGCCGCAAGCGCGTGGCGGAGCAGAACCCCGTCTGGTACCTGGTGCCCGACGGTGTGGTGCAATATATCGCCAAGTATGGTCTGTACGTTCAACCCGGCGACAATGCCAGCGCGGGCATTGTGCCGGTGACTTCGAGAACCGAATGAGTAATAAATGAGCAAGGAAACGGAGCCGATTCGCAGCCGCAGGCAAATGCGGGAGCAGTCGGCACAAGCAAATGGCACCGCGGGCGTCCCCACGGTGCCTGTCAAGGCTGCGCCCAAGGCGCCGGAATCCGCTGCTGCCAGTCAGGCAACTGTTGATGCCGCCCCAGCTGGGGCAGCGAGAGCTGATGCAGCGCCAGTTGCTGCAGCGCCAGCCGGCTCTGCCACAAAGGTGCCCGCAGCACCGGTGACTGCCCCGCGCAGCGAATCGGCGGCACCACGAGGCGAACGCCAGTCCCAGACACGCGCCCGTGACAGGGCCGCCCTGCGCGCCTACAAGGAGCTCATCGACCCGCCCGGACTCAGCCCGCTGCCGTCCAGGCGCGCACTGCGCCAGGCGCAACTGGACGCCGAACGGGCACCGGTGACCGCGGTCAACCCGGTCGTATCCGTCACCGCGCCCGGTCTGCCGCCCAAGGGCCCGCAGACCCAGCAGTCGCCCCATGTGAATGAACCGGCATCGGAGCAGGCAACCGACGCGGACATTCAGTCAGAAACGGATGTTCAGTCAGGCACAGCTGTTCAGTCAGGCTCGGATCTTCAGTCAGGCACAGCCGGGCAGGACGCAGCGCTCCCCGAGGAGGGTTCGGCCCCGCCCGCCCCTCCTGCGAAGCTTGTTGAATCAGGGCAGCCTGTGCCAACAGCGCTGCCCACACAACCGGCCCCTCCGGTTGAACAGCCCAAGGGCATGCCGACGACCGCCCCGCCGCGCAACCGTGCAGGCCGCCGGGCCGCAGTGGCCGCCCCGGCGAAGTCCGGCGCGTCCAGTGGCGCGCCGTCCAAGCAGCAGGGCCCCAAGCATCCTTCCGCAATGGACCAGCTGCCGCTCACCAGCCCTGCAGATTCACCCGCGGATCAGACATCGGGAACAGCCGACGCAGCAACAGAAGCGCCAGCAACTGGTAACGGAGAAACAGCTGCCGCCGACGCCGGCCAAGCGTCTTCGAAGTATGCTCCGTTGCCAGGATTGGTTCCTGGCGGCAGCTACTACCCGGTGACCGCCGGCCCCCGGGCGGCAACACCGGCCGCGGTCCCAACTTCGACCGGTTCAATTTCCGCTGTACCGCCCGCTACGGTCCCGCCCACGACCGAGGAACTGCGGGTGTTGGCGGCGGAACGCGCTGACGCAGAACGTGCCGCGATCCTCAGCGAGCGTGCCCAGGCACGGGAACGACTGGCCCAGGAGAGTGCCAAAAACCGTCGGCAGCCCGCCGACCCCACGGCCACCAACAACCTGGCCATGGTGACGCCGCTGGAATTCGTCGAGGTCCCCGGCGCCGAACGCCCGGTGATGCGTCCGCCCACCACAACGCACATCCCGGTCGTGACTCGGTCAACTCCGCGCCAGGGCGCCGCCAGGCGCACGCCTCCGAAGCCGCCGCCGGCGCCTGCCCGGACAGCAGCACAGACTGCCGATGAGCAGCTGCCCGACGAACAGTCGGGAACAGCAGCCGCGAGTGCCGAAACCGCGGCTGCCCAGCCGCACGCCAAACCCCAGGAAGCCGTGCCCAACGTCAGTGCAGAGCGTTTCGACGCAGCCCTGGCCGCCCGGGCCGGCCACCGCCCCGGGCCGGGCAACCGGCCGCTTACCGGCGGGCGCAGCAGCACGCTCAAGCGGGCCGAAGCGATGGCCACCGGCGGACAGCGGACGGTGCCTCCCGCCGTCGGACCTGCCGACGTCCAGCGCTCACAAATGCCTCCCATACCTGCCGACTACGCCCATGGACTTGAACCATTGGATGCCGTCACCGCGGGACTGGGCCGGACCAAGCGCAACATGCTGATCCAGTGGGGGAGCGTCGTCGCCGGCGGCGCGGCCCTGGTTGTTGGCGTCATCATGTTTATCACCGCCCTTGCACGCTAAATTTTTCACCAATCAAAGGAAACAGCAGTGACCGCAACAGAACAGTCAATCCACCTGGCACGCGCAGCGGCGCGTGCGGCATCGGACAAGCTGGCCCTTAACGTGACAGCCATCGATGTCAGTGAACGCTTGGCGATCACGGACATTTTCTTCATTGCCTCGGCAGCAACCGAACGCCAGGTCAACGCCATCGTTGACGGCATTGAAGATGAGCTGCACAAGTTCAACCTGCGCCCGGTGCGCCGCGAAGGCCGTTCCGGCGGCCGCTGGGTGCTCCTTGACTACGCAGACATCGTTGTGCACGTCCAGCACGAAGAAGACCGTGTGTTCTATGCCCTCGAACGCCTCTATGGGGACTGCCCCGTCATTGACCTGCAGCTGGGGGAGCTGGATCCGTCAGCGAAGGCTGCAGAAGCGCCCGCTGAAGAATCGATTATCGAAAACTAACCCCTCTCAGGGGCTCAGGAATGGATATTGTCACTTGATGGTTTCTACTGCACCCGAGCGCTCAGTTTTACAACCCGCCGGTCCACGCCGGCGGGTTATTTTTTGGCGCCACGGAAGGACATCCTGGAATGCTGCCCGGCGGTTTCAAGGCCAGAGTGACATTCCGCTGGACGCTGTGGGCACGTCCCAGGCCAATCGTGCCGCGGCGCTGTTGGCCGGAAAACTCGTTTCCAGCGGCGTGACCGGAACACCGGTCAAAATCGTTTCCTCAGATCTGTCCCGCGCCTTTTCCACGGCACAGGCCTTGGCTGCGCTCACCGGCAGCGAGGTCCTGGTGGATCAGCGGCTGCGCGAAACGTTTGGCGGTGAGTGGGAGGGCAAGACCTTCGACGAGATCACCACCGGCTTTCCGGAGCAGATCCAGCGCTGGCAGCAGGACGAACCCGGCATCCGTGCCGGTGGTGGTGAAACGCGTGTGGAAGTGGCCCAGCGGATGGTGGACGCCATCTTGGAGGGCGTGCAGCTGCTGCCGGATGGTGGCACCCTGGTGGTCGCAACCCACGGCGGGGCAACCCGTGTGGCACTGGCCAAGATGCTGGGCCTGCCCGAACAGTTGTGGAGGACGCTGTCGGGGCTCTCAAACTGTCATTGGTCCGTCGTGGAGGCCTCCCAATCCGCGGCTGCGGGAACCGGAGAAGGCAAGTGGCGCCTGCTTGAACACAATGTTGGCACGCTTCCCGAGCCGTATGAAAGACCCGAAGATTTGGCCGAACCGATTGAAGATTAATCGGGTCCACGGGCCCGATTTGGCAGCAGGACAAAAGGTGTTCTAGGATAGACAGGTTGCTTCAGCCAAGACCGACAGGTCAAGGGCGGGGAAACAAGATTGAACAGTGTTTGGGGCTGTGGCGCAGCTGGTAGCGCACCTGCATGGCATGCAGGGGGTCAGGGGTTCGAGTCCCCTCAGCTCCACCAAACACACCGTGAAGTGGAAACGCGAGCGGTGGTTTGCAACTGAATAATGAGTTTTTGTTTTGGGGCTGTGGCGCAGCTGGTAGCGCACCTGCATGGCATGCAGGGGGTCAGGGGTTCGAGTCCCCTCAGCTCCACCAAAAATTGAAGTCCGAGTTCTTGTCTGCCAATTGGCGGAGAAGAGCTCGGACTTTTTTGTGCCTGGCTGTAGCACAGGGCGGGTCCGGAGGTGCCGGTAGCCACCCGACACAATCCCGAAAACGACGCCAAAAGCCGTCACTGGTATAACAACCATGGGTTATGATTTCGAAATCAGCAGTCTCCCACCGTTGCGGCCTGGATGTGGACGCGAGGGCGTGCGGCATCAAGGCGACAAAAGGACGGTCATGGACACCTTCACCCCCACCACTGATCCGGTGCTGAACAGCCTGGCGTTGTCCGCGCTGGTCTCGCTGATTCCGCTGCTGACCTTCTTCATTTTGTTGGCAATATGCAAATTCAAGGCCCACGTCGCCGGCGGGTGGGCGCTGCTGGCGGCAGTCGTGGTGGCTGTGGTGGCGTTCCGGATGCCCATCCTGCTGGCCGGGCTGGCCGCCACTGAGGGTGCCGTGTTTGGGGTCTTTCCGATCTTGTGGATCGTGGTCATGGCAGTGTGGCTGTACCAGGTGACCGTCCTGAGCGGGCGCTTCGACGACCTTCGCAAGGTCTTTGACATTGTGGGCAACGGCGACATCCGCATTCAAAGCATCCTGGTTGCCTTTTGTTTTGGCGGGCTGCTCGAAGCCCTTGCCGGTTTCGGTGCGCCGGTGGCCATTACTGCCACCATGCTGCTGGCCCTGGGGCTGGCACCCTTGCGTGCGGCGGCTGCGGTGCTGGTCGCCAACACCGCCCCGGTTGCTTTCGGCGCCATCGGCATTCCGATCACCACGGCCGGTGCGTTGACCGGACTGGACCCGGCGCACATCGGCGCGATTATTGGGCACCAGGCACCGTTGCTGGCAACATTTGTCCCGTTGATCCTGCTGATCATTCTTGACGGCTGGCGCGGGATCAAGGACTGCTGGCCTGCGGCCCTGGTGACCGGGCTCGCCTTTGCACTGGCCCAGTACTTCAGTGCGACCTACTTCTCCTACGAACTCACCGACATTGTTGCCTCGCTGTTCGCCATGGGCGTGGCCGTGGTGTTCCTGCGTTTCTGGACGCCCAAGAACCGTGAGGCCGCCCGTGAGCGTCTGACGGTTCATGCACAGGCAGCCACGGGCTCTGCTGCCGGGGCCGGCGCTGGGGCCGCACCTGCCGGGACCGCATCTTCCGCCGGGACCAAGGCCGGGGTTGCCGGCGGCCTCGCGCTCACGCCGGGGCGCACCTGGTTGGCCTTGTTTCCGTACCTGCTGGTCATCGTCGTCTTTGCGGTGGCGAAGTTGTGGAAGTGGGGCATGGACGTGCCCACCTGGCTCGCCTCCACCGACCTGAAAATCCAGTGGCCGGGGCTGCACGGGAAAGTCGTTGGCCCCGACGGCCTCCCCGTGGGGGCCACCATCTTCAATTTCTCCTGGCTTTCCAGCCCTGGCACCCTGTTGCTGATCACCGGACTGATTGTTGCCGTATGTTATTCAAAGTTCGACGGCGGCGGGCAGTTCCGGCTGCACGTCTCCGATGCGCTGCTGGAGATTTGGCGGACAATAGTGAACATGCGGTTCGCGGGCCTGACCATCATCTGCGTGTTGGCCCTGGCCTACGTCATGAACTTGTCCGGCCAGACGGTCAGCATTGGCACGTGGCTGGCCGGGACGGGGGCGTTCTTTGCCTTCCTCTCGCCAGTCCTGGGCTGGCTGGGGACCGCGGTGACAGGCTCAGACACCTCCTCCAACGCCTTGTTCGCGAAACTTCAGCAGACAGCCGGCCTGAATGCGGGCATCGATCCCAACCTGTTGGTTGCTGCCAACACCTCAGGTGGCGTCGTGGGCAAGCTGATCAGTCCGCAAAACTTGGCCATTGCCGCGACAGCCGTAAAAATGGACGGCCAGGAATCGGTGATTCTGCGCAAGGTCGTGGGCTGGAGCGTCGGCATGCTGCTCGTGTTGTGCATCCTCGTGTACCTGCAGTCCACGCCGGTTCTGTCGTGGATGCTGCCAACGCCATAACAGGCGGCTGGCTGCGGGGGAGCGGCCATAGGTGGGACAATGGCGGGGTGCCCAGCTCAGACCCCGCCCCCAGCCCCGCCCCCAGTCCAGACTCCAGCGCTGAACCCAGTCCCGAACCCCGTGCCGCCGAATCGTTGAGGTGTCCCTGCCTGGGCGGGGAGAGCTATGGGAATTGCTGCGCAAAATACATCACCACGGCCGGCGGGCCACATGCCCTGTTCCCGCCAACGGCCGAGGCGTTGATGCGCTCCCGCTTCAGCGCCTTTGCCCTGGGGGATGCCGACTACCTTCTTCGCACCTGGCACCCCGACACCCGCCCCAGCTCACTTGAGCTGGACCCTGACCAGCAGTGGTACCTGCTGGAAATCCTGGGCACCGAGCGGGGCGGATACTTTGACCAGGAAGGCGTCGTCAGCTTCCGCGCCCACTACCGTTCAGCGGTCAACCGCAAACTCAAGGACGCGCTGACCGAAACCAGCAGTTTTACCCGCCAGGACAGGCAATGGCTTTATGTGGAGGCGCTGGAGCTTCAGTAGTCTTCCTCCTCGCCCGGT
Source organism: Specibacter sp. AOP5-B1-6 (assembly GCF_052376555.1). NCBI lineage: Bacteria > Bacillati > Actinomycetota > Actinomycetes > Micrococcales > Micrococcaceae > Specibacter > Specibacter sp. AOP5-B1-6. The sequence continues at coordinate 64,171 of NZ_JBQSVT010000008.1, read as the reverse complement.
CCGGGCTCTGTTTTTGGCGGCGCAGCATGGCTGCCCGGCGTTGCGGCTGCTGTTTCCTGTTCGGCCAGGGCCCGGCGGGCATGCAGGATGTCGCCAATGAACCAGTCGTACAGCAGCACACCGATCACGCCGCCAATCAGCGGCCCGATGATGGGCACCCAGAAATACCAGCTGAAGCCGCCTGGCCCGGCAACAGTGCCCGGCATGGCGACTTCACCCCAACCCGCAATCCAGGCAAAGACGCGGGGGCCGAAGTCACGGGCGGGATTGATGGCATATCCGGCGTTTGCGCCGAAGGACATGCCGATGGCGGCCACGGCAAAACCAATCATGAGCGGACCCAGGTTGGCCTTGACTGCCATGTTGCGCATGTCAATGATGGCCACGATGAAGATCACCAGGAAAGCCGTGCCCACGATCTGGTCAATCAGCGGAATGGTCAGATTGCCGTTGAAGTACGGTGCCGGGAACGTGGCGAAAATGGAGAAGGTGATGAAACCTTTTCCGGAGTCCCTGGGCTGGTCCCCGAGTGCCTTGTTGAATGCGTCAATGGCGTTGTAATACACCACATACAGCAGCGCGGCCGCGGCAAACGCACCCACCACCTGCGCCACAATGTAGGGGATGACCTTGTTCCAGGGGAACTTGCGCCGAACGGCAAAGGCAAGGGTGACGGCCGGGTTGATGTGGGCGCCGCTCACACCGCCGGCAACATAAACTCCAAGGGTCACGGCCAACGCCCAACCCCAGGTGATGAGCAGCCAGTCTCCGGCGCCTTGGAAAAAGATGTTGTCCCCGGCTGTGCGGCCACTGCCAGGGAGTGCCGCGACGGCCATGGCGACAACTCCGTCGCCAAAACAAATCAAAACAAAAGTGCCGAGGAATTCTGCGAGGAGTTCTCCCCACAATCCGCCGACACGCTTTAGTCCGCTGCCCTCACGAACGGTTCTCCGCAGCGGGGTGATCTCACTCATATCCATCATCCTTCGAGTCGTCGACGACGGCGACGTATCTTGACTGAGGTGACTGACCCCAGTATACGGCCTATGTGATCTTTGGCACCTGGGCCGATGCCACCACTTAACGGTCCATTTGCTGCCCTGTAGAGTGGGCAGGTGGAGCAAAACAGCAGCGTTGAGGGCATTGGATTTGATTTTGGTCTGCTGCGGCGGTATCCCGACATCGAGGCGGCGAACCTGTTTGCCCACGACGCCAGCGATGAGCTGATTCTCCGGGAAGCATCAGCAGCGCTGGCGGTGGCAGAGGCCGGCACGGTCACCATTGTGGGGGACAGATACGGGGCCTTGACGCTGGCCGCGGCGGGTGTGCACGGCCTGGCGGGCCTGCGTGTGCACCAGGACGGGCTCTCCGGCGAACTCGCCCTGGCGGCCAATGCTGAACGGGCGGAGCTCACAGGAACGTTCGCGTCGATGACGCTCGCTGCCGGGTTGCTCGACGGCGCCGAGGTGGTCCTGTGGCAGCTTCCCCGCAGCCTTGATGAAATCGCGGAAGTGGCCAACCTGATCCGCGCCCACGCGTCCCCCGATGTCCGGGTCTTTGCCGCGGGCCGGGTCAAGCACATGACGCTGGCCATGAACTCGGTGCTGGCGGAACGTTTTTCACAGGTCGTCCCGGGACGTGCCTGGCGCAAGTCGCGCCCGCTGCAGCTCAGCGGCCCGCTCAAGGAGGCCCCGGCGTCGAGCTTCCCGCGGACGGAACACCACCCGGACCTGGACCTGTGGCTCTGCGCCCACGGGGCAACGTTCGGCGGCACCAAGGTCGACGTTGGAACCCGGTTCCTGCTCGAATTCATCCCCGACATGCGCCCGGACGCAGCCACTGCCATCGACCTGGGTGCGGGCAACGGCACCATCGCTGCGGCGCTGGCCATGGCCCGCCCCGGACTGCGGGTCATCGCCACCGACCAGTCGGCCGCAGCGGTGGCATCCACAGCCGCAACGGCCTTGGCGAACGGCCTGTCCGGACAGATTGAGGCGGTCCGCGACGACGCCCTGGGCAGCTTCGCCCCGGCGTCGGCCGAGCTGATTGTGCTCAACCCGCCCTTCCATGTCGGCGCCACGGTCCATGCCGGGATTGCGCTCAAGCTGTTTGCCGCAGCCGCACGGGTGCTGGCCCCCGGCGGTGAACTGTGGTGTGTGTACAACCGCCACTTGGAGTACAAGGCGGCATTGGGGAAGACAGTCGGCCCCACACGGGTGGCCGGACGCAACAGCAAATTCACGGTCACCGTTTCAACCAAGCCCGCCACAACCGAGCCTGCTGGCATCAAGTCATAGCCGAAGCATGCCCGGTCCGCCGTGGCGTGCACCTGCGCCGGCCCGCCGCGGGGTAACCTTTCAACTGGGGATGAGAGAGCCAGCGCCAGTAGAGGCCAACAACCGCCAATAATCTTTCAAGGAGTTATATTTTGGGTGTTCCCGAGATTGGGTTGCCGCACCGCCGCCGCGGCACAAATCTTCCAAAGATGGGAGATTTCAACCAAGCCGTCATCTTGGACTCCATCCGCCGCTCCGACGAGGGCCTGAGCCGGGTGGAATTGTCGGCCTCCGCCGGCCTGGCGGCTCAGACAGTCTCCAACATTTGCCGCAGGCTCCTTGATTCAGGGCTCATTGTCGAAGCCGGCAAGGAGACCTCCGGTCCGGGAAAGCCGCGGACCATTTTGCGACTGAACCCGCGTGGCATGTACGCCATTGGCCTGCACATTGATCCGGCACTGACCAGCTATGCGCTCCTTGACGCCGTGGGCACAGTGCTGGTGTCGGTGCACGAACCCACCGATCTGGCCAGCACCCCCGCCGAGGCAGTGGCGGCCATGGGTGCCAGCATCCGCCGGATCATCAAGGATTCGGGCGTGGATGAGGAACGCATTGCAGGGGTCGGGGTGGCCACGCCGGGGCCTGTTGACGCCGCCAGCGGCACGGTGGTCAACCCGCCGCACATGCCCGGCTGGACGCGGGTGCCGCTGCGGGACATCCTGCAGGAAACCACCGGACTCGCCGTGGTCATTGACAAGGATGTCACGGCCTCGGCCGTGGCTGAACTGTGGGCCGGCGCAGACAACAGCGCCACCGATTTTGTGTACATCTACGTGGGCACGGGCATCGGCGCCGGACTGGTGCTCAATGACGAAGTGGTCCGCGGCTCCTCGGGAAACGTCGGGGAGATTGGCCACATCATTGCCGATCCGGCCGGCCCCGAATGCGACTGCGGGCGCCGGGGCTGCGTCAAGGCCACCTGCATGCCCGAAACAATGGTCGCCCTGGCCAGGGAGGCCGGTGCGCTGCCGGCCGAGAACCCGCTGGCCCCGAATCCGCTTCTTGACGACATGATGGCACTGGCGCAGGCGGCTGCAGACGGAAACCCCGCCGCCGTTGAAGTTGTTGCCCAGTCCGCACGCAGGATGGCCGGTGCCGTCTCGGTGCTGACCAACCTTCTTGACGTTGAGCGCGTCGTGTTTGGCGGACCGTTCTGGCCGGCCCTGGCACCAAGCTACCTGGTCCAGATGCCGCAGCTGCTGGCAGATCTCAGCGTCACCAGCTGCATCCACTCGGTGGAAGTGGTGGGGACCATCGTCAGTTCCGGGGAGGAAGCATTTGGTGCAGCCTGCCTGGTCATGGAAAAAACGTTCAGCCCCCGCGCAGCCCAGCTGCTGCTCGACGCGAAGCCCTGACCGGCCCTTTCCTCCGGCCCCTTCCTCAGGCCACCCCTTCGACGATCTCGCCAAAGGGGACGGCAGGGTCCGTTTGGGCTTGGACCACGTGCGAAGTGACGACAACATGGACGCCGTGCGTTTTCTCGGCGACAGACTGCAGCAGAACCGGCAGGACGGTGGCGGTGAAACTCTCGCTTTTTCCCTTGAGGTACTCTGCATACGCGGCTGGCAATTGGTTCATGCTCCATACTGTAGTCCCAGCCCGCCGCAGCCGACAGGTGTTCATGGGAAGTTCTCCCCATTGCGGCCCCGCCCCGGATCAGATGGGCTGGACACTTGGAACCATTCGCCAACTGTGCCATCGAAAGGCTTGAGATCTTGTCAACCACCGCCGTCAGCCACCACATCGACCCCCTGGAGCTGGCCCAGGCGCAGCAGCTGGTGAACAGCATCTCGAGCAGCTTCGAAACCAAGGTGGTGGGCCAGGCACGGCTGCGGGAAACGCTGCTGATCTCCTTGATGACCGGCGGGCATGTGCTGCTTGAATCTGTGCCCGGGCTGGCCAAGACCACCGCGGCCCAGACACTTGCCGACTCCATCAGCGCCCTCTTCCACCGCATCCAGTGCACCCCCGACCTGCTGCCCAGCGACATCGTGGGCACGCAGATCTACGACGCCGCCCAGGGCAGCTTTGTCACCCAGCTCGGTCCCGTGCATGCGAACATTGTGCTCCTCGATGAGATCAACCGCTCCAGCGCCAAGACCCAGTCGGCGATGCTGGAGGCCATGCAGGAACGCCAAACCACCATCGGCGGGCAGGTGCACCCGCTGCCGTCACCCTTTATGGTCATGGCAACCCAAAATCCCATTGAGCAGGAAGGGACCTATCAGCTGCCTGAGGCGCAGATGGACAGGTTCATGCTCAAGGACGTCCTCGACTACCCGAGTCCCGTCGAGGAAGCCGAGATCATCAGGCGCATCGACGCCGGCGTGTTCCTGGCGGAAGCCACGCCGTCGGCGGTTGCGAGCCTTGACCAGGTGCGCACGCTGCAGGCAGCAGTTAAAAAGGTGTACCTGGACCCGTCCCTGGTGAACTACATTGTGGGCCTTGTCTACGTCACCCGGCACGCCGGCGCCTACATTGATCCGGCCATGGCCGGGCTGATCGAATTTGGGGCCAGCCCCCGCGCCAGCATCGCCTTCACCCAGGCGGCACGCGCCCTGGCCCTCTTGCACGGACGGGACCACGTGATCCCGGAAGATGTGAAGTCCCTGGCCGACCGTGTCCTGCGGCACCGGCTCATCCTGGGGTTCGAGGCCGTGGCCCAGAACATCCGGGTGGAAAAAGTCATTGCCGCCATCGTTGATTCCGTCCAGACACCGTAGGCAGCAGTGGGCACCTTGTTGACGGCAGTGAAATCCAAGATGTACATCTTTGCGCACCGCAAGGCCCGGGGCATGCTCGACGGCGAATACGCCTCCATCTTCCGCGGGCGCAGCCTGGACTTCGACGACCTGCGCGACTACGTCCCGGGCGACGAGGTCCGCGACATTGATTGGAAGGCCACTGCCCGGACAGGAACACCGCTGATCAAGCGCTACCTGGCAACCCGCAGGCAGCAGGTTTTGTTCGTTGCCGACACCGGCCGCAACATGGCAGCCACGGCCCGCGGGGGCGAGGTCAAGAAGGACATCGCCGTCATGGCCATGGGAGTCATTGGTTCGCTGGCCATCCGCCACGGGGACTCGGTGGCGCTGGTCCACGGCGACGGCGGAGCTTCAGTGGCACTGCCGGCCAAGGGCACGGAGAACCACCTCGAACAGCTGCTCCGCTGCATGGACGGCGCCAGCCTCACCCGCGGCCCCAGCGAGCTGTGCGCCCGGCTGGAATATGTGGCCGCGCACTACAAGCAGCGGATGCTCCTGGTGGTGGTGGCCGACGAAGTCGCCGCCGATCCCCGCCTGGCCAAGGTGCTGCGGCGGCTCAGGGCCCAGCACGAGATCCTGTGGATCCAGGTCGACGATGCGGCCCTGGCCGGTCCCGGCTCCGTGCACGGGGTCGGCATGGACGTTGCGGGCATGGACCCGGTCCTGATGCTGCTGGCCGAGGATCCCGAACTGGCCCGCAGCTATGCGGAGGCGGTGGCGGACCGGGCCCGGGCGCTGGCGCAAATGCTCCAGGCCAGCGGCATTGCGATGGCCGGCATTGGCACCACCGATGAGGTCATGGCGAAGATTTTTGCCCTGCTCGAAAGGCACCGCCGTGCCCACTGACGGAACATTTTTCGCCCCTGTTGGCTACTCGGCGTGGTGGCCCCTGGGCGGCGCGGCCCTCCTCCTGCTCTGCCTTGGCTGGACGTCGTGGGTGTGGATTTCCACCAGGGACCGGGCCACCACCGGCGTGCCGGACTTTGTCGCCCCGCGAAACCCGGAGTCCGTGCGGCAAAAATACCTGCAGCTGATAGCGGTCATTGAGGACAAGCACGACGGCGGCCGGCTGGGCAGGCGGGCAGCCCACCTTGAGTTGAGCCTGGCTGTGCGGACGTTTGTCCACGAGATGACGGGCCTGCCGGCCCAGCGCATGACCCTGGCCCAGCTCAGGGGACGCCAACTGCCCCTGGTGGCTGACGCCGTCGAACTTTTCTATCCGGGGGAGTTCGCCGCCCACGGCGGGAACCTCACGGTGGCCGCTTCGGCTGCGTCCGCCAGAAGCGTGGTGGCGTCGTGGCGTTGAAATATTGGTGGCTGCTGCTCCTGGCCCTGGCCGCGCTTGCCGCCGTGGCAGTCATCTTTTGGCGCCGGCAGGAGGCCGGCGGGCAACGGACCCCGGTGGCGCACGCGGACCGGCTCACGGCCCTGCCCGCGTACAGAAAAGCCCTGGCGCAGCGCAAAAAAAGGCTGCTTGCCGCCCTGGCCGCCGTCGTCGTGCTCGGCCTGTCGCTGGCCGTGGCTGCGGCGCGCCCGGTCACCGAAAGCACCAGCATTCCCGAGAAGCTCAACCGTGACATCATCTTGTGCCTTGACGTGTCCGGCTCAATGATCAGCACCGACGAGGCCATTGTCACGGTCTTTTCCAAACTGGTGGGCAATTTCAAGGGTGAACGCGTGGGCCTGACAATTTTTGACTCCAGCGCGGTGATGGTGTTTCCGCTGACCGACGATTACGAGTTCGTGGCGGGGGAACTGAAGGTGGCGCAGAAGGCGTTGAGCATGGATGCCTCCAGCTTTGAGTATTTTGCCGGGACCTATGAAGCGGCGGGGTCGTCGTTGATCGGCGACGGGCTGGCCAGCTGCGTCAACGGCTTCCCCGGCACGTCGGGGACGTCGGGCACGTCGGGCGCGGAGGAAACGAAACGCTCGCGGTCAATTATTTTCGCCACGGACAACATGCTTGCCGGCAAACCAATTTTCCGTCTGGACGAGGCCGCGGCGCTGGCCAAGAAGGCGGACATCCGCGTGTACTCCCTGAACCCGAACGACTATGGTTCCAGCACTGTGTTTGCCGAGGCCTCTGACGGGCTGAAACAAGCCAGCAGCAGCACCGGAGGCACTTATCATGCACTGGAATCGGAGTCGGCGGTGGATGCGATCGTGACCAAGGTGCAGGCGACCGAGGCGTCCAAGCTGTCAGGCGCGCCGCAAAAGACTGTGCTGGATCACCCGGGCTGGCCCTTGGGCCTGGCCCTGCTGTCGCTGCTGGTGCTGGGCACTGCGGCATGGAGGCTGCGGCGATGACCTTCCTTCCTGTCCTCACCCCGTGGCTTTTCTGGCCGCTGGCAGCGCTGCTCATCGTGGCAGCACTGTTCCTGCTGCTCAAGAACCGCAGTGCGGCCGGCTGGCGCTACGCCGTCCTGGTGGTGCTGGTGGTCCTTGCCGGGGCGCGCCCCGGCCTGGCGGGCGCCCCCGCACCCGTGGCCAACACCGAGCTGAACGTGTTCTTTGTGGTGGACATGACACCGAGTTCCTCCGCCGAGGACTACAACGGCAGCTCCCCGCGCATGGAGGGAATGAAGGCCGACATCATGGCCCTGGCCGGTGAGCTTGCCGGGGCCCGGTTCTCCTTGATCACCTTCGACAGCAGCGCCAAGGTTGTGCTGCCACTGACAACTGACGCCACGGCGCTGCTCACCTTGACGGACATCATGGCACCCCGGCACACCTACAACTCCCAGGGCAGCAGCATCAGCGTGGCCGACGAGCTGCTGGCACAGCGGCTGTCGGCGGCCCGGGATGCCCACCCGGAAAGGCCCCAGCTGGTGTATTACCTTGGCGACGGCGAACAAACGGCGGCCACAGCCCCCGCCCCGTTCAAGGACGCAACCGGACTGGTTGACGGCGGGGCCGTGCTGGGGTACGGCAGCGCTGCCGGCGGAAAAATGCGTGACTACGACTTTGGCAGCGGCAAACCCGGCGACTACATCGTCGACAAGGGCGCAGGCTACGCGCCGGCAGTGTCGCGCATCGATGAGAAATCGCTGCAGGAGATCGCCGGCCAGCTCGACGTCCCCTACGTCCACCGGCCGGGTGCCGGGGGCATCAACCCGGCCCTCGGAAAATCAACACCCAAGGCCGCCTCCCAGCCCGGAGCCCCGGAAGAGGGGGCTGGCGCCGGGCGCTGGGAAGTCTACTGGCTGCTTGCCCTGGCCGGCTTTGGCGTCGCATTGTGGGAGCTGGCCGCACTGACCCGTTCCTGGCGCCAGCTGCACCGTCCCGGAAAGGGTGGCAAATGAGCAGCAACCAGATACCCCAGCCCGGCTCTGCCCAGCCGCAATCCGCCCAGCTGCAATCCGCCCAGTCCCTCCTGCGGCGGCGGCGCAGGCTGCTGTGGGGCTCGTCCCCGGTCGTGCTGATTTCCGTTGTGGTTGCCGTGAAGCTGTTGAGCCTGCCTCTCTCCGCCGGACTGGCGGGCACGGCCTACGACGGCGGAGACGCCGACGGGACAGTCAGGGCAGCCCAGGCGATGGGCACACTCAATGTGGTGGAACGCTACAAGGCACACTTCGCCTTGGGTGACGGACATGTCCTGCGCGGGGATTTCGAGCAGGCCAGGCAGGAATTTTCGCGGGCCCTTGACCTGGTTCCCGCCAACGAATCCTGCAAGGTGCGCGTCAACCTCGTGTTGAGTCTGGAAAAACTTGGCGACGCGCAGGAAAAAGCCGGCGACCCGGCCTCGGCCAAGGAACTTTTCAGCCAGGGCAGCGAGGTGGTGGCGCAGGCACCGCGGGACTGTTTTGCACCCAACAGTGAAAACAACAAGGACGGCGAAGGCGACGCGCTCAAGCAGGCCCAGGAGCGCCTGGCGGAAAAACAGTCGGGCAAGCAGGACGGCGACCAGGAACCAGCACCGGACGCCGAGGGAACGGAGCCGGCCGACGAACCTGCCGACGGCAAGCAGGAGGAACTGGAGAAATCCGGCCGGAACGCGCAAAAGGAGCGCAGCCAGAGCCAGAAGTTCAGCGAGGACTACGCCGAGGACGAGCCCGAACAGTACGCCAAACCCTGGTAGCCGGCGCCCGGCGGCCGGCCCGCCGGGTTGGCGCCGGACGCACCGGACGCGCGTAAAGTTCGGTGTCAAGGGTGAAATGTGGCCCACGCTCGAACGCAATGGCCGAAATATTCCGTAAAGTGGCGACGTAATTCGATGTCGACTTGTTGCCGCGGGAATGTCGTGCCTAAGATTATGTCTACGTTAGTTCCTCAACGTGTGTCAGCGACCCTTGGATGATTCGAGGGTGTGGGTGCCCCCATGTGGGTCTGACATTTGCTGGCGGATCCATGTGAACCTGACAACTGCCCTTTGTGCAGTGTGCAGTGGCGTGTCCGCCCCACCTCTTACGAACATCAGATCGGCCCTTTGCCCGCGTGTCCTGGACAGACGTGTCCCGGATCCAGGGCAGCTGCGGCCGGCCCATCCTCAAGGACCAAGCAAATGTCTCCTCCGAGCCTTCTACAGGCGACGGCGCCTGCGACACACACCGCGCCGACAGCCCTTTCCTACGAGCTTTTTCCGCCTAAAAATGCTGTTGCCGAGGCAACGCTGTGGGCCACCATTCGGGAGCTGGAATCCACCAATCCCGATTATGTTTCCGTCACCTACGGGGCCAACGGCAGCAACCGGGACACGGCAGTGGAGCTTCTCAACCGGCTGCTGACCGAAACCTCACTGCTGCCCCTGGCGCACCTGACCTGCGTTGGCAACACCGCCGATGAGCTGGCCGGCATCATTTCAGAGCTTCTTGACCACGGTGTCCGTGGCATCCTGGCCCTGCGCGGGGATCTGCCCCAGGACGCCGCCGCCCAACCCAGGACAGGATCCCTGCCCCACGCACAGGACTTGATCGAATTGATCCGCCGCGTTGAGCAGCGCCGTTCGGCCCTGCTCTGTGCCGGCAAGGTCGCCATCGGTGTGGCCGCCTATCCGGCGCAGCACCCGGAATCCCCGTCGGTGGAACATGACGTCGAGGTGCTTCTGGCCAAGCAGCGGTCCGGAGCGGACTTTGCCATCACCCAGGTGTTCTTCCATGCAGACCAGTACAAGGACCTCGTCACCAGGGCACGCCGTGCGGGGGTGTCCATCCCCATCATTCCCGGCGTCATGCCGTTCACGAGCCTGCGCCGCGTGCGGCGCCTGGGGGAGCTGACCGGGGTTGCGCCGTCGGACTCGCTGCTGGATGCCCTGGGCCGCGCCGACGACGCCGCCGACAGCCGGCGGATCGGCGTCGCAGCGACCGTCGGCCTGGCCCGGGCGGCCCTGGACGCAGGTGCCCCCGGCATCCACCTGTACACGTTCAACGAACATGCCGCCGCCCTTGAGGTGCTGGACAAGCTCCAGCTGCTTCGCCCCGGACGGCCCGCTGTTGCGTCCCGGAGCTCAGCCGGCAAGCCACCACGACTGGTCACTGCCTAATTCTCCACGGCAAGCACGGCCCTGCGAATTTCACACACTTTGCTTCACACAACTTTAAAGGAACCCCTCATGTCGAACACACCCGTTTTCCCCTCCGCATCCCTGCTGGGCTACCCGCGCATCGGCCGCCGCCGCGAATTGAAGAAGGCCGTCGAGGGCTTCTGGGCCGGCCGGATCAACGCCACCGAGCTGGACGCCGCAGCCAAGGACATCCAGTTGGGCACCGCCCGCCGCCTGTCCGAGTTGGGCTTGGGCGAGGCAGCTGCCATCCCGGGCACCTTCTCCTACTATGACCAGGTCCTTGACGCGGCCACCCACATTGGTGCCGTGCCGGCACGATTTGGGGAGCTGCGCAACGACGACGGCGAGCTGGACCTCAACGCCTACTTCACGCTGGCCCGCGGCACTGTTGAGCAGCAGCCGCTGGAAATGACCAAATGGTTTGACACCAACTACCACTACCTCGTCCCGGAAATCGGCCCGGAAACGAACTTCAACCTGACCTCCACGCGTGTGGTGGAACAGTTTGAATACGCCCTGGCCAACGGCTTTGAAACCCGCCCATACCTGGTCGGCCCGGTCACCTTCCTGCTGTTGAGCAAGGCCTCCGACGACGCCCCGGCCGGCTTCAACCCGCTCTCCCGCCTCGAGGATGTGCTGCCGGTCTACGCCGAACTGCTCAGCCGCCTCGGCGCAGCCGGAGCCAGCTGGGTCCAGCTCGACGAGCCGGCCCTGGTCGCCGACCAGGACGTCCCCGTGGCCGAGATCCAGGCCGCCGTGGCCCGCAGCTTCGAGGTGCTCGCGGCCGCTGCCGGCCGCCCCTCGATCCTGGTGTCAACACCGTTCGGGGCCCTGGCCGAACTGCTCCCCACCCTGGCTGCCGCACCCATTGAGGCGCTCCACATCGACGCGTTCAAGGGCGCCGTTCCCGCCGCCGAAGAACTGGCGCTGTTGGCCGGCAAGACAGTGGTTGCCGGCGTCGTGGACGGCCACAACATCTGGCGCAACGACCTGGCCGAGTCCGCAGCCCGCCTCGAGGCACTGAAGGCGGCCGGACTCACAGTGGCCGTCTCCACCTCCACGTCCACCCAGCACGTCCCGCACGACGTCGATGAAGAGACCCAGCTTCCGGCCGAGCTGCGCAGCTGGCTGGCATTCGCCGACCAGAAGGCCACCGAAGTGGTGACCCTCGCCGCGCACCTGGTGGACCCGGCGTCGTCCGCGCCAGCGATTGCCAAGGCTTCCGCCGTCATCGCCTCCCGCGCCGCTGCCGCAGGGGTCAAGCGCCCCGAGGTGCGCGCCCGCCTGGCCGCCCTGGGCCCGGCCGACTTCAACCGCTCCGAGTACCAGGTTCGCGTGGCCGCCCAGGAAGAGTCGCTGGACCTGCCGCCGCTGCCGACGACAACGATCGGCTCGTTCCCGCAGACCAGTGAGATCCGCTCGGCCCGCGCCCGCGCCAACAAGGGTGCCATCACCGGTGCGGAATACTCGACGCTCATGAAGGAAGAGATCAAGCGCGTCGTTGACCTGCAGGAAGAACTCGACTTTGACGTCCTGGTCCATGGGGAGCCCGAGCGCAACGACATGGTCCAGTACTTCGCCGAGAACCTGGAAGGCTTTGACGTGACGGTCCACGGCTGGGTGCAGTCGTACGGCAGCCGCTGTACGCGCCCGTCCATCTTGTGGGGCGATGTCACGCGTGAAAAGGCCATCACGGTTGAGTGGGCCGAGTACGCCCAGTCGTTGACGGCCAAGCCCATGAAGGGCATGCTGACCGGCCCCGTCACGATCCTCGCGTGGAGCTTTGTGCGCGACGACCAGCCGCTGGGGGACACCGCCAACCAGGTGGGCCTGGCCCTGCGTGATGAGATCGCCGACCTGGAAGCCGCCGGCATCAAGATCATCCAGGTCGACGAGCCCGCGCTGCGCGAACTGCTCCCGCTGCGCCGCGCCGACCAGGCCGCCTACCTTGACTGGTCGGTGAACTCCTTCCGCCTCTCCACCGCCGGGGCAGCCGACGGCACACAGATCCACACCCACCTGTGCTACTCCGAGTTTGGCGTCATCATCGACGCCATCGACGGACTGGATGCCGACGTCACCTCCATCGAGGCGGCCCGCTCCCGCATGGAGGTCGTCAACGATCTGGAGAGCCACGGCTTCGGCCGCGGCGTCGGCCCCGGCGTGTACGACATCCACAGCCCCCGCGTCCCCGGCCAGGCCGAGGTCTCCGAACTGCTCGGAACGGCCGTCAAGCACGTCCCGGCCCGCCAGCTCTGGGTCAACCCCGACTGCGGCCTGAAGACCCGCGGCTACGCCGAGACCGAAGAGTCGCTGCGCAACCTGGTCAAGGCCACGAAGGAAGTCCGCGCCCAGCTCGTCTAGGCGCAGCCTGCCGCGGGGTTGGTGCTGAATCAGCGCCTGAGCCGCTGGGGCGTTGGCCCCGCCCCACGAATCAGCGCCTGAGCCGCGAATCAGCTGTTGCCCAACAGCTGATTCGCGGCTCAGGCGCTGGCGCGCGGATCAAGGAACTCTGCGTCGGTCGGACGAGGAAAAAACGACATTCGAATATGTGTTCTATCCACGAATGAGCGCCGTCATGCCCTCGGTGTGCGGACAATTGGGCGGCGCGGGTAGATTGAAGCCATGAGCGTACAAGAAACCGTGGCTGCGGCACGGACAGTCTTCACCAGTGGAACGACCAAGCCCCTGGCGTGGAGGCTGGGGCAACTCAAGGCCATGAACCAGATGCTGCTGGACCACGGCGACGACTTCACGGCTGCCCTCGCGGCGGATCTGGGCAAGCACCCCGCGGAGGCGTGGCTTACCGAGCTTGGCTTCCTGACGGCTGACATTGCGCACACCGTCAAGCACCTTGAGGGGTGGCTGCGGCCACGCAGGGCCACCGTGCCCCTTGCGCTGCAGCCGGCGCGGGCCACCACCGTGCTTGACCCTCTCGGCGTCGTCCTGGTCATTGCGCCGTGGAACTATCCCATCCAACTGCTCCTGGCCCCGATCATCGGTGCGCTCGCAGCCGGAAACACGGTGGTTGGCAAGCCCAGCGAGATGGCACCTGCCTGTTCGGCCGCCCTGGCCCGGTGGGTCCCCGAATACCTTGACGGGGCTGTCAGCATTGTCGAGGGCGGGGTGCCGGAAACCACCGAGCTGCTCGAGGAGCGCTTAGACCACATCTTTTACACCGGGAACGGCCGAGTGGGCCGAATTGTCATGGCCGCCGCCGCCAAGAACCTGACACCGGTGACACTGGAACTGGGCGGAAAGTCGCCCGTCTACATTGACGAAACCGTTGACATGGTCGCCGCGGCCCGCAGAATTGCGTGGGGCAAGTTCATGAACGCCGGACAAACCTGTGTGGCCCCCGACTACGTTCTGGGCACCGACGCGGCGCTGGCCAGGCTGGCCAAGGAACTCCCCGAAGCGATCAACGACCTCTATGGTCCGGACCCGTCACACAGTCTGGCCTACGGGCGGATGATCAACGACGGCGCCTTCGCCCGCATTGCCGGACTGCTGGCCAGCGACCTCGACGACGACGCCGGGTCCGCCCTTGTCAGCGGCGGGCACACAGATGCCGCCACCCGCTACATCGAACCCACCGTGCTCCATGTTGATGCCGAGGCGCAACTGATGGTGGATGAGATCTTTGGCCCGGTGCTGCCGCTTGTCACTGTTGGTTCGGCCGCGGAGGCCATCGCCTACATCAACGGGCGGGACAAGCCGCTGTCGTTGTATGTCTTCAGCGACGACGCAGGGGTGCGGAAGGACTTTACGGAACAAACATCGTCGGGAGCGCTGAACTTTGGCGTCCCGGTGGCGCACCTGTCAGTTCCCGAGTTGCCGTTTGGCGGGGTGGGGGAGAGCGGCATGGGCAGATACCACGGCCAGCACTCCATCGACACCTTCTCCCACCACAAGGCCGTGCTGGACAAGCCGTTGTCCCCAGACACGCTGTCGCTGATCTACCCGCCGTTTGGCTCCGTCAAGAAGCAGATCATCAAGCGTTTCGTGGCGCCGGCAAGAAAATTCAGGAAGGACTGACGCGCTGACGCACTGGGGGGCGTGGGCGTCTGGAGCCCGGAGACGCTGGTGCGGCTACGGCGTCAGATCCACATGGCTGGCGCCCGTCACTTCCTGGAGGATGCCGGCCAGTTTGTCAACGAACACCTCAACCCGCGCTGTCCGGTTGTCGTTGATGAGCAGGGCAAAAATGTTCCTGGCCAACCGGATTTCGGGCACATCCAAAACCACCACGTTCTCGGGCCGGCCCTGCAGCGCCAGCTCGGGCACCAGGGCGGCGCCCAAGCCCACGCTGGCCAGCTGCAGGCTGGCATTGAAATCGTCGCTGTAGACGGCAACCCGCGGGTACAGATTGCAACTGGCAAAGAGCCGCTCAATCACGGCGGCGTCACTTGTCCCGGGGTGGTGCATGATCCACGGCATATCGGACAGCTGGGCGGCTTCCACCACTGAGCCGGGCCGGATGCCCCACGCCTTGGGCAGGACGACCCTGAAGTCGTCATCCCCAATCCACTGCCGGTTGATGGTGTGCGGCCAGGCCAGGCCGGACTGCCCCACCTGATATACCAACGCAACATCGAGTTCGCCGCCTGTCCGCAGCCCGCCAATGGTCTGTTGTGGCTCACCCACCGACACATGCAGGTTGATGCCCAGGCCGGGCCATTCGGGGCTGCGCAGGAGTCGCGGCAAAACGTGGGTGGCCAGCGACGGAAAAATGCCCAGCCGCAATTCCTGGCTGGTGCCCTCCTCTGTCCTGGCGCTCGCAGCCAGCAGCGCATCAATGTCCGTGAGCACCTTTGCCGCATGCCGGGACATGACAAGGGCCGCATCCGTGGGCAGCACGCTCCGGGCTGAACGGTGGAAAAGCTTCACCCCGCTGTCACGCTCCAGTGCGGACATTTGCTGTGACACTGCCGACGCCGTGTACCCCAGTTGGGTGGCTGCCGCGGCAAGGGACCCGCGGCGGACGACCTCGAGGAGGGTCCGCAAGTGCACTGGGTTGATCAAGGCGCTCTCTTTCCTTACTGCCGGGCGGGTTCCCTGCAAGCATAGACGGCCCTCGCGGCTTGCGTAATGCCGCCTCGGCGCACGCGGATCCACCGCCCGTTGTGTACATTTGTACATAACGAATTGCCTGGACGGAATGCCTGACGGAATGGACGGAATGAACTACGGAACGGACACAGCTATGCGGCACCCGCATTTCGGCCACGACCCGCGCACCATGCGGGAACGCATGGAAGCCGGAGACCTCTACCTGGCAGAGGATGCCGAACTTGCAACAGCCTCCCAGCGCGCCATCACACTGGCCCACCGCTACGGCCAGCTGTGGGCGGAGGACCGCGACGCCGGCGAGGAAATCCTGGCCGACCTCATCGGCTCACTGGGGGAGGACGTTGAGATCCGACCTCCATTGTTCGTGGACTACGGCCGTTACATCACCATCGGCCCCAGGACGTTCATCAACTACAACTTCACCGCCCTCGACGTCGCACCCATCACGATCGGCGCCGACGTCATGATCGGTCCGGGAGTCCAGCTGCTGACACCCACGCACCCGCTGGATCCAAGCCTGCGCAGGGACAAGCTCGAAGCGGCCCGGCCCATCACGATTGGCGACAACGTCTGGCTCGGCGGCGGGGTCATCGTCCTTCCGGGCGTCAGCATCGGCGACAATACCGTGGTTGGGGCAGGGGCCGTGGTCACACGGGATCTGCCGGCCAACGTCGTCGCCGTCGGCAACCCCGCGCGCATCACCAAGCAGCTGTAAGGTGCCGCCAACAAGCGGCACGGCCGCGCAGGGGCAATCCGGCAAGGAATCCACGCCGCACCGCCGCTACGATCCCGACCGGCGGGGGAGCATCAGCGACGCGGCCCTGGACGTCATCGCGGAACACGGCGTGGCCGGGACAACGTACCGCAAGATTGCCGCGGCCGCCGGGGTGCCGCTGGGTTCCCTGACCTACCATTTTGAATCCCTGGATGAAATTCTCCAGGAAGCGTTCACTAAACTGGCCAACCACACGGCCGACGGTTTTGAGGCAGCCATGGCCGAGGCGGGCAATGCGGCGCAGGCACGGGCCGCCGTCGTCCGTCTGATCACCGGGGAACTCCTGAACGATCCCCGCAACATGGTGCTCTCCTACGAGCTGTACGCGCTCGCCGTCAGACGGCCCGAGCTGCGCCAGGTCACCGACGCGTGGATGGCGCGCAGCCGGGCGGCGGTCGGACGCTTTTTCGACCCGGCCACCACCATCATGCTCGACGCCCTCATTGAGGGGCTGACCATGCACCGGGCGCTGTCCCTGGCACCCATGCCCCGGCGCACTGTTGAAGAAGCCGTCAATCGAATTGTGGGGAAACCTTGAGCCTGAAAATGACCCAACGCGGCGATGTGCCCCGGACCGTGCGCCATGCGCGGCTGGCCGTGGCCGCACTGTTCCTGACCAACGGGGCGCTCTTTGCCAACCTGCTGCCCCGGTTTCCGGCGATCAAGGCATCCCTGGGTCTGAGCAATGCAGAGTTCGGCATTGCCGTGGCGGCCTTCCCGCTGGGTGCCCTGCTGGCCGGGCTGGCCGCCGGTGCCTTGATTCGCCGTTTCAGCTCGGGCCGTGTTGCGGTGGCCGGCACGGTCCTGACAGCGCTCGGGCTGGTGGCTGCCGGCCTGGCGCCGTCGGGCCTCTTGTTTGCGGTGGGGCTCAGCGCCGCCGGTGCCATGGACGCCATCACCGACGTGGCCCAAAACTCCCACGGGCTGCGGGTCCAAAAACTTTTTGGCCGTTCCATCCTGAACTCCTTCCACGCGGTGTGGAGCATGGGGGCCGTCGCCGGCGGTCTTATGGGGGCCGCGGCCGCGGGGCTGGGTGTTCCCGTCCAGCTCCACCTGCTCGTTTCCGGGATCTTGTTCGCCGCGGTGTCGCTGGGCTGCCTGCGCTTCCTGCTGTCCGGGCCGGAACCGCTGGAGGTTGTGGCGCCGGCTTCCCCTGCCAAGAACGAGGGCGGACCGGCACCGAAGACTCGCCGCTACGGGAAGTATGGGGTGCTTTTGGCGTTGGTGTTGATCGCGTCCGCCGGATCCCTCGTTGAAGATGCCGGCAACACCTGGGCGGCTGTGTACCTTGCGGGCGGGTTTGCGGCGTCCGCGTCGGTGGCCGGCCTGGGGTTTGTGGCGCTTGTCGGGGCGCAGTTCATCGGACGCCTGGCGGGTGACTCCCTGGTAGACAGGTTTGGCCAGCGCAGGGTCGCGCAGGCGGGCGGGCTGATTGTCGCCCTGGGCATGGGCCAGGCGCTGATGTTCCCGAGCATTGCCGGCACCATCGCGGGCTTTGCCGCCGCCGGCT
This sequence comes from Specibacter sp. AOP5-B1-6, assembly GCF_052376555.1. Classification (NCBI taxonomy): domain Bacteria; kingdom Bacillati; phylum Actinomycetota; class Actinomycetes; order Micrococcales; family Micrococcaceae; genus Specibacter; species Specibacter sp. AOP5-B1-6. Next base: position 46,212 of record NZ_JBQSVT010000008.1, on the reverse strand, counting down.
TTGGCATTGCCACCCTGGTTCCAGCCGCCATGCATGCGGCGGACAATTTGCCCGGGCTGCGTGCGGGGACGGGGCTGGCGCTCGTGGGCTGGCTGATGCGCGTGAGCTTCCTGGTGTCCCCGCCCATAGTGGGCGCCGTCGCGGATACGTCATCCCTGCGAACGGGCCTGCTGGTGGTGCCGTTGGCAGGAGTGTTGGTCCTGGTCCTCTCGCCGGTCCTTTCGCCGGCACTGGCCAGCAAAACCGGCGCCCCGCAGGAGTGATTGGTCGGCAGTTGCGCCGCCTGTGCCCGGGAAGGCCGACACGCCGGACACTATCGACACGCCGCGCAAAATATTGTGACTAACTCCTCCACACCCTGTGGACAGCTGCGGGTTAATCCTTGATTTCCTGCGCTTTTAAATCCCCGGGCCTGTGGACGAACGGTGTATAAAATGACATACTTGTAATACACCATGTAGGGGTCGGCATCGATAGTCTGCACTACATGTAGTATCTATTACAGAATTCAAGTGGTTCCGAAGGAGCCGCTGGAACAGCTCGAACAGCTTGCGAGACCGTGACGTGAACCGTTGGTCCCACAGACAGCGAGTTAGCCGTTTCCGGCAGTCAGAATTAGCAATAAACAAAGGGGATCTCGATCATGACCGTCACGGTTTACACCAAACCCGCATGTGTCCAGTGCAACGCCACCTACCGCGCCTTGGACAAAAAGGGCATCACCTACAAGAGCGTGGACATCTCCACCGATCCGGAGGCCCTCGAGCACGTGCTCAGCCTGGGATACCAGCAGGCACCTGTTGTGATCACCGACGCCGACCACTGGTCAGGTTTCCGCCCGGACAAGATCGCCGAATTGGCTGCGGCCGTTGACGGCGCCGCGTCGAGCGTAGCGTAGTGGCCTGCAGGCTGCGGCCTGCGGAATCACCATAATTTCACGTGCGCACAGCGCACACGAGTGGGGCTGGCCAGTCAGACGGCCGGCCCCACAACCGCAAGTAAGAAGTTGGAAAGCGATTGTCATGTCAGCCGTTGCAGCAGAACCCGCTGTTGGTCAGATAGCCTCTCGGTACACCAGCAGCCGGTTGATTTATTTTTCATCAGCCTCCGACAACACTCACCGCTTCATTGTGAAGTTGGGCGTGGACGCGGCACGGCTGCCGGTATACACCTATGAAGAAACCCTTCTGGCCCAGGAACCCTTCGTTTTGGTTCTCCCCACCTACGGCGGGGAAAACCGGCAGGGCGCAGTGCCAAAACAGGTCATCAAATTCCTCAACGTAGCGGAAAATCGGAACCTGATCCGCGGCGTCATCGGCGCCGGGAACACAAATTTCGGCGAAACATATTGCCTCGCCGGCGACATCGTCGCCGAGAAGTGCAAAGTACAGCATTTATACCGTTTTGAACTGATGGGCACATCTGTTGATGTGGACCGCGTTCACGAAGGATTGGAAGAATTTTGGACACGATTGTCTCAGAACAAGACTCAGCAGTGAAGGCGTCCAAGGACATGCCTGCGGCATGGGAAGGCCTCGGCTACCACGAGCTCAACGCCATGTTGAACCTGTACAACGCCGACGGCGAAATCCAGTTTGATGCGGACCGCGCAGCTGCCCGCCAGTACTTCCTCCAGCACGTCAACAACAACACCGTGTTCTTCCATGACCTGGAAGAGAAGCTGGACTACCTGGTGAAGAACGAGTACTACGAGCGCGAGACGCTTGACCAGTACACGATGAACTTCATCCGCGACCTCTATAACCACGCGTACAAGAAGAAGTTCCGCTTCGAGACGTTCCTTGGCGCGTTCAAGTTCTACACGTCCTACACGCTGAAGACCTTTGATGGCAACCGTTTCCTGGAGCGCTACGAGGACCGCGTGTGCATGGTTGCCCTGCACCTGGCCCGCGGCAACGAGGAACTTGCCACCAAGATCGTTGATGAGGTCATCGAGGGCCGCTTCCAGCCGGCAACTCCCACCTTCCTCAACGCCGGCAAGGCGCAGCGCGGCGAGCTCGTCTCCTGCTTCCTGCTGCGCATCGAGGACAACATGGAGTCCATTGGCCGCTCCATCAACTCCGCACTGCAGCTGTCCAAGCGCGGCGGCGGCGTGGCATTCGCGCTGACCAACATCCGTGAAGTGGGCGCGCCCATCAAGCAGATCGAGAACCAGTCCTCCGGCGTCATCCCCGTGATGAAGCTCCTCGAAGACAGCTTCTCCTACGCCAACCAGCTCGGTGCCCGCCAGGGTGCAGGCGCCGTCTACCTGCACGCCCACCACCCCGACATCAACCGCTTCCTTGACACCAAGCGCGAGAACGCCGATGAGAAGGTCCGCATCAAGACCCTGTCACTGGGCGTTGTCATCCCCGACATCACCTTTGACCTGGCCAAGCGCGACGAGGACATGTACCTGTTCTCCCCGTACGACGTCGAAAAGGTCTACGGCATGCCGTTCTCCGACATCTCGGTCACCGAGAAGTACTACGAAATGGTGGACGACGCCCGAATCAAGAAGACCAAGATCAAGGCCCGCGAGTTCTTCCAGACGCTCGCCGAGATCCAGTTCGAGTCCGGCTACCCATACATCATGTTTGAAGACACGGTGAACCGCGAGAACCCCATCGAGGGCAAGATCATCATGAGCAACCTGTGCTCGGAGATCCTGCAGGTTTCACAGCCCACCACGTACAACGATGACCTCTCCTACGCCGACGTCGGCAAGGACATCTCCTGCAACCTTGGTTCGCTGAACATTGCCAAGGCCATGGATTCCCCCGACCTCGGAAACACCATCGAGACGGCCATCCGCACCCTCTCGGCAGTGTCCGACATGTCAAACATCACCAGCGTGCCGTCCATCGCCAAGGGCAACGACCAGTCGCATGCCATTGGTTTGGGTCAGATGAACCTGCACGGCTACCTTGCCCGTGAGCGCGTCCACTACGGCTCCGAAGAGGGCCTGGACTTCACCAACATCTACTTCTACACGGTGGTCTACCACGCAATCCGTGCGTCGAACCTGTTGGCCATCGAAACGGGCAGCACCTTCGCCGGCTTCGAGAATTCCAAGTACGCCAGCGGCGAGTTCTTCGACAAGTACACCGATGGTGAATGGGTTCCCCAGACCGAAAAGGTTGTGCAGATGTTCGACGGCGTGCACATCCCCACCCAGGAGGACTGGCGTGCGCTGAAGGCCTCTGTCGTGGAGCACGGCATCTACAACCAGAACCTGCAGGCTGTTCCGCCCACAGGTTCCATCAGCTACATCAACAACTCAACATCCTCGATCCACCCGATCGCGTCCATGATTGAGATCCGCAAGGAAGGCAAGCTGGGCCGCGTGTACTACCCGGCCCCGTACCTGACGAACGACAACGTCGAGTACTACAAGGACGCGTACGAGATCGGCTTTGAAAAGATCATCGACACCTACGCCGCTGCCACCCAGCACGTGGACCAGGGCCTGTCCCTGACGTTGTTCTTCAAGGACACCGCCACCACGCGTGACATCAACAAGGCGCAGATTTACGCCTGGCGCAAGGGCATCAAGACCATCTACTACATCCGTCTCCGCCAGCTCGCGCTGGAAGGGACCGAGGTTGAGGGTTGCGTCAGCTGCGCTTTGTAGTAGGAATTGTATCAAGTTAGCCTGTAGTTCCTGGGCTTGTTTGACCATAACTGAAGAGCACGACGGCGGTGAGTCCCGCCGTCGTGCCTTTGGCTTAAGATTGATTCGGCCCGCAAGGCCAGCAGGATTTACCCAAGGAGAGAAGTAGCGATGACACCGGAGAAGCTGAAGTTGGCGAGCCATGTGAAGGCCATCAACTGGAACCGCATTGAGGACGACAAGGACGTTGAAGTCTGGAACCGCCTGTGCAACAACTTTTGGCTGCCGGAGAAGGTGCCGCTGTCCAATGACGTCCAGTCCTGGGCCACGCTGACACCGGAAGAGCAGCTGCTCACCATGCGCGTGTTCACCGGCCTGACGCTGCTTGACACCCTGCAGGGCACGGTTGGCGCCGTCTCGCTGATCCCGGACGCCATCACCCAACACGAGGAAGCCGTCTACACGAACATTGCGTTCATGGAGTCCGTGCACGCCAAGAGCTACTCCTCGATCTTCTCCACGCTGGCGTCCACGAAGGAAATCGACGAGGCCTTCCGCTGGTCCGTTGAGAACGTGAACCTGCAGAAGAAGGCCCAGATCATCGAGTCGTACTACTACGGCGATGATCCGCTCAAGCGCAAGATTGCCTCCACCTTGCTGGAATCCTTCCTGTTCTACTCGGGCTTCTATCTGCCCATGTACTGGTCGTCACGGGCGAAGCTCACGAACACTGCCGACCTCATCCGCCTCATCATCCGCGACGAGGCCGTCCACGGTTACTACATTGGCTACAAGTACCAGAAGGGCCTGGAGAAGGTTTCCGAGGAGCGCCGCGAAGAGTTGAAGGCCTACACCTTCGAGCTCATGTATGAGCTGTACGAGAACGAGGTCCAGTACACGCACGACCTCTACGACCCCGTCGGCCTGGCCGAGGACGTCAAGAAGTTCCTGCACTACAACGCCAACAAGGCGCTCATGAACTTGGGCTACGAGGCCATGTTCCCGGCGGCCGTCACCGACGTGAATCCGGCCATCCTCTCGGCCCTGTCGCCGAACTCGGACGAGAACCACGACTTCTTCTCCGGCTCGGGTTCCTCCTACGTCATCGGCAAGGCAGTCAACACCGAAGACGACGACTGGGACTTCTAACTCCTTTCAACAGGACTGGACTCTGCACTCCGGGGTTCAAAACGCGCGCGGACGCGGCCCCCTGTGGCCGTGACCGCGCGCGTTTTTGCGGGGCGCCGTGTGTCGGCCATCGATCGTGCGGGAATGTGGTTAGCATTTCAGGATGGCTGAACTAGTTTCCCCACACACGAAATACCATGCGTCCTGGCTCGCGGGCGCGCTTGAATTCGATGGAGCGTGGCGAGACGGCAGCGGAGGCCAGGAGTGGAACCTTGACGAGCTCGCCGATCCGGCCACCTTCACCCGTTTTGTAGCTTGGCTCACCGCCGATGCCCTTCCGGAGACCCCTCGCAAGCCCGTGTACGTGCCTTGCACCTACGTGTGGATTGTCGACGGCGACAGGGTGCTTGGTTCCCTGGCCATCCGTCATGAACTCAACGACTTCCTCTTCAACGAAGGCGGGCACATCGGCTACAGCGTCCGGCCCTCGGCCCGGCGTCGTGGCCACGCCGCACAAGCCCTGAAAGACTCCCTGCCCATGGCCCGTGCATTGGGCATTGACGAGGTGCTGCTTACCTGCGATGAAGACAACGCAGGATCCCGGGCCACCATTGAAGGCAACGGCGGCCACTACGAGGACAGCCGCAACGGCAAGCGCCGCTACTGGATCAAAACCCGCCCATAGCTGAACCTCTCCGGACGGCCCGGGTCCTGCCCGGGTCCTGGCTGTGCGTTGCCGGGCACCGACCGCGAAATGCCGCCACTGCGACCAGCCCATGATGGTGTGGAGACCTTGATACCGTGGACTTCATGACTGAGCAGAGCGGCGGGAACGTCCCCGGGCCACCAGACGAAACGGCCCGCTTCATCCGGAACGCCGAGGCCATTGTGCGCCCCGGACATCTGGGCGGCATGCGTGATGCCGGCGACGCCTGGGTTGAGGGGGAGCAGGGCAAGTTCTGGGGCAGGTTCGGCTCGGCCGGGCTCTTGGTGTTCGACGCCGGACGGGGAGTCCTGCTGCAGCACCGGGCCATCTGGTCCCACCATGGCGGAACGTGGGGTCTCCCCGGCGGAGCCCTCCACGCAGGCGAGGGTGCCGTGGAGGGTGCCCTGCGGGAATCGTGGGAGGAGGCAGGGGTGCCGCGCGAAAACGTGGAACTGCTGTTCACTTCCGTCTTTGACGTCGGGTACTGGCGCTACACCACGGTGGCGGTGACCGCCGTCGAACCGTTTGAGGCAGTCATCAGCGACCCCGAAAGCCTGGCGCTGGAATGGGTGCCAGCGGAGGAGGTTGACCAACGCCCGCTGCACCCAGGTTTCGGCAAGGCATGGCCGGAGCTCCGTGCGCGGCTGGCTGAACATGCCTCATCGAGACGCCGCAGGACCATCCATAATTGCGAGGCTGCTCGCCCGGGAAGTTGAAGACGCTGTCTTGGACTTCCTGCCGGGCAGTTGTTCTCAGTCCTGGAAGAATCCGGAAACCACCACATGGATGCAGATCAGCTGCTTCGTGGCATCGACGACGGTCTTTTGCTGGATTTCATGGGACGAGCTTGACGACGTGGTGCGAAGGCAGACGGCGGCGTTCACTGCCGCCGACGCATCGGTCCAGGTCTCCGTCCGCCGGCTGGCTGCTTCCATTGGTCTCACCATCGCCTGGCATTCATAACTCCGGCGTCATTGTGTTGCCCCGGTCAGGGGTTGCCGTGACTGAGCGGCACGATGGATGATGGGGGCGTAACGCAAGCAATGGATGAGGTGTGACATGTCTTCCGACAGTGCTTCCACAGATGACAGTGCTTCCACTGATGAGGGCGCAGACCCGCAGCAGGCCGACCTCGGGCAAGCGCCCAACACCGGCACAATCATGAGCTTTGCCGCTCCTGTTTACACGGGTCAAGTGGCCATGGACTTGGCTGAGGCTGTTCGGAAGGTCAGTGACTACCTGGCCGCCCATGAAGATGTTTTTGCCGGCGGCCACTTCACCCATGAATCTTCACACTTCAGCGTTAGTGTCGCCAAGCCTGATGACCCTGCCGTCAACGGTTTGCATGACTTGATTGCGGCATTGGGACCGGTCCGCTCGCTGTTCAGCTTCGAAGTGGTTGAGAGGTCAACCATTGAACTGGACAAAATTCAGATGGCGATTGTCAACGAGTTCGCGATAGAGAGCCCTGCTGGTCGGATGCGCAAGGGAAGCCGCATTCAATCCGTAGGAAAGAGAGATTCACCCAGCCGGGTTACTGTGGAGCTCCTTCGTGATCCCGACGGGTTGCCACTTGCGGAGAACCCCGAGGCCCGGGCCGTCAATGCCAGATTTCCCGGCGCTGTGATGTTCAGGGAAGTTGATTGGCGAATCGTGCCCACCTCTTAGCAGCTGGCTAAGCAGGCAGTCGGCGGTGACGACGTGGCAAGCTGGCGACGTAGTATGAAATTTCCCCTACAGTCGCCAGCTTGCCACGCCCCGGGGTGGGCGGCCCCGACAAGTTCATCGCTGAGCTACCCCAGCCCCAGGATCTCCATGGTGCGCTGGCGCATGTCCATCTTGCGCACCTTGCCCGTGACGGTCATCGGGAACTCATCCACCACCAGCACATAGCGCGGGATCTTGTGCCGGGACAGGTGCCCCTCGCAGTACGCTGCAATGCCGGCCGCATCGAGCGGGGCCGCGCCGGGCTTCATCAGCAACCAGGCGCACAATTCCTCACCGTAGCGCTCATCCGGCACACCGATGACCTGCACGTCGGCAATGTCGGGGTGGTGGTACAGGAACTCCTCAATTTCGCGCGGGTACAGGTTTTCGCCGCCGCGGATCACCATGTCCTTGATGCGCCCCACAACGTTGACGTAGCCGTCGTCGTACATCACGGCAAGGTCCCCGGAGTGCATCCAGCGGTCGGGGTCAATCGCCGCCGCCGTCTTCTCAGGGTCGTTCCAGTACCCGAGCATGACCGAATATCCGCGCGTGCAAAACTCCCCGGGCGTGCCCCGCGGCACCGTCTCGCCGGTGCCGGGATCCACGATCTTCACCTCAAGGTGCGGGTGCACCCGGCCCACGGTCTCGGTCCGGTGCGCGACGTCGTCGTCCGTCAGCGTCTGCATCGACACCGGCGAGGTCTCCGTCATGCCGTACGCGATCGACACCTGCGACATGTTCATCTCCGTCATGCAGCGTTTCATGACTTCAACGGGGCAGGGCGAGCCGGCCATGATGCCGGTCCGCAGCGAGGACAGGTCGTAGGATGCGAAATCGGGCAGGTTTTGCTCGGCAATGAACATGGTGGGCACCCCGTACAGGGCCGTGCAGCGCTCCTCCTGCACCGCCCGCAGCGTGGCGGCCGGGTCGAAGGACGCCGCCGGAATTACGATGGCCGCACCGTGCGCCGTCGTACCGAGATTGCCCATGACCATGCCGAAGCAGTGGTAAAATGGCACCGGTATGCACACGCTGTCCTGCTCCGTGATCCCGATGGTCTCTGTCACAAAGTAGCCGTTGTTCAGGATGTTGCGGTGACTGAGCGTGGCGCCCTTGGGGTAGCCGGTGGTGCCCGAGGTGTACTGGATGTTGATGGGATCAGAGGCGTCCAGTGCCGCCATGGCATGTTCGACGGCGTCGGCCGGCAGGGCTTCTCCGCCCGCCACGAGCGCGTCCCAGGACGGCGTGCCGATGTAGACCGCCGCCGTGAGGTCGGGACACTCCGGCTGGACCTGCTCCACCATGGCCCGGTAATCGGAGCCCTTGAAACTCGGAGGGGCCACGATCATGGCCATGCCGGACTGCTGGACGGCGTATCTGAGCTCATGCACCCGGTAAGACGGGTTGACGTTGACCAGGATGGCGCCGATCTTGGCGGTGGCGTACTGCAGCAGCACCCACTCGGGCACATTGGGTGCCCAGATGCCCACCCTGTCGCCCCTGCCCACCCCGCCGGCGAGCAGGCCGCGGGCGAGGGCATCGACGTCGTCGTTCAGCTGGGCGTAGCTCCACCTGCGGCCGGACGGCTTGTCGATGAGGGCGTCGCGGTCCGGGAAGCGGGCGGCGGTGTTGGCGAAGTTGGCGCCAATGGTGTCGTCCAACAGCGGGGTGGAGGTGGTGCCTGACGTGAGGGAATCATGAACTTCGGTGGTCATGTGACGATGCTAATACGTCAATCAGTTAATGTGCACTAACTCACATCTTTAGTTTTTTGCGTGCCGTGCCCGCCGGAGCTTCTCCGGCCGGAATCCGCGTCCCACCAGGCGTGCTGTCCAGGGGCGTGCGGCCTTCGCGGCGAGCGTGGCAAGCCGTGCCTGCCATGCCGGCATCGAGTCGACGTCGGTCACCGCGGGATCGGCCAGCAGCCGGTGGACCCGCTGCTGCAGCGGCTGCATGAGGCGCACGGGCCATTCGCGCCGGCGCTGCACGCGCTGCATCGCATCGCCCGTGGGAGCTCCCGCGAGCAATGGCGGCGCGAGCAGCCGGGCGGCGGCCACGGCGTCCTGGACGGCATAGTTGACGCCCACGCCAAAGACGGGGCTCATCGCATGGGCCGCATCGCCAATGCACAGCAGCCCGGGCACGGACCATTGTTTCAGGCGGTCCAGCTGGACGGAAAGGAGCTTGACCTCCTCCCAGTCCTGCAGCGATTCCACCGCCGCCGTGAGGAAGGGGGCGCTGGTGCGGATGCGCTCCCGAAAGGCCGCCAGCCCCTCGGTCCGGATCCCGGCGAAGCTGCCCTTGGGGATGAGCATGCCCATTTGGTAGTAGCCGGTGCGCGGGATGGTGATGATCATGGTGCCGTTGCGCAGGTATCCCAACGTGTCAGGGGGAGGCATCGGGGGAGTGGGGAGGCGGAACCACAGCACGTCAATGGCAACACCGAGCGCCTCCGGGTGCAGGCCGCCGGCCGCCCGCACGGTGGAGCCCCGGCCGTCGGCCGCAACGGTCAGGTCCGCGGTGACCTGCAGCAGTCCTTCGGGCCCCTGCGCCAGTACGCCGGACACCGCAGTTCCGCTGCGGAGCAGGCCCGTCACTTCCGTGCCCAGCAAAAGATGGAAGTTTGCCAGGGTGCGTCCTTCCTCGGCAAGCAGGTCCAGGAAGTCCCACTGCGGCATGAGTGCGATCCGCTTGTTTGGCCCGCGCAGGGTGCCGAAGTTGACTGGGGTCAGCCGTGTCCCGCCCACCACAATGTCAAGGGTGGTGATGCTGCTTTGCTGAATCTGCAGGAACTTCCCGCGCAGGCCCAGTTGGTCGATCAGGTCCAGTGTGGACGGATGGATGGTGTCGCCGCGAAAATCCCGGAAGAAGTCTGTGTGCTTCTCCAGGATCGTGACGTCAACCCCCTTCCGGGCCAGCAGCAAGCCCAGCATCATGCCCGCGGGTCCGCCGCCGGCAATGGCGCATGTCGTCGTTGTTGCGCCGGTCAAGCCTGTCGCGCCTGCTTCTCCTGCTGTCGAACCTGCCGCCGTGTCAGTCATGTGAGCCTCCAGGGCCGTGCCGAATATGGGCTTGGCTTCGATGCTACGCCGGGCGACCGGGCCGCAACAGTGCCCGGGGGAGCAGGATCACCCTTGGCAGATTAGGGCAACCTTGCCTGTCTTCGATAGTATGGGCAAAGACTAATAGCGCAGAGTTCTGTGGCTATATTATTTTCTTACCCAGGGGGTAGTTGGCGCTCATGATGGAAAGCATCACCTCTCTGCCCTTTGCCTGGGCGTTTCTGACGTTGTTTGTCATCGTCATGCTGCGCTCGAATGCCACCTACTGGGCCGGCCGCGGCTTGGCCGCCGGCGGACGCAAGACCCGGCTGCAGAAACACCTCGATTCCCCGGCAGTTTTGCGCGCGGAAAAGATCATTGCCCGGTGGGGCGCCCCGGCCGTGAGCGTGAGCTTTTTGACCATCGGCGTCCAGACTGCCGTCAACATGTCAGCCGGGCTGGGCCGGATGCCCCTGCGCCGCTACATTCCCGCCACCGTCGTCGGCTCCATCGCCTGGGCCTGCATTTACGCAACCGTCGGTCTTGCCGCGTTTGAGGTTGCCCTTGCCGCAGCCGCCGGCTCGCCCCTGGCCTTGCTCGCACTGGTGCTGATGGCTGCACTCGTCGTTCTGGGCGTCCACCTGTACCGCGTTTCCCGCAGCCGCAGGCTTGACCGGAGCGCCCTGGAAGACTGCCCCGTCATGGGCCAGGAAGCTGTCGGTTCCGCGGTGCCCGAGGCGTAGCAGCCATTTGGGCTGCCGGACGCTCGTGCCGGTAGAGTCATAGCCATGCCGGAGACCACCACACGCACAGCTGTCGCAACCATGTCGTACTACCGCAACCTTGGCGGGAACCGCTACGAATCAACCATTCACGCCCAGGGTGCCTGGAACACACACGAACAGCACATGGCCCCCGTCACCGGCATCATGGTCCACGCCCTGGAGCAATTCCAGCCTCGTGCCGACATGCGCCTGGTCCGGATCAATTTCGATATTCTTGGCTTGATCCCGGCCGGTGAATTCAGCATTGAAACCACACTGCTGCGGCCAGGCAAAACCATTGAACTGTTGCAGGCCGAGCTGACGGCGGCGGGCCGGCCGGCAGTGCGGGCCACGGCCTGGCGCCTGCAGACCAATGACACGACGGCCGTTCAGGGGTACGAAGACGAACCCATGGGCAGCCTTGAGGACGCGGTCCCGTGGGATGGCATGACGATGTGGCCCGGCGGCTTCATCAAGACCCTGGAAGGCCGGGCGCTGCCCGAGCACCGGCCCGGCCGCGGGCAGGCCTGGCTGCACAGCCCCCACACCATGCTCGACGGCGGCGAACACTCATCGCCGCTGGTGCGCCTGCTGGGCCTGGCCGACAGTGCCAACGGCATCTCGGCCCGCATGGCACCCGTGCCCGGGGGCCACATGTTCCCCAACGTTGACCTCTCCCTCCATATTTATCGTGAACCCGTGGGCGAATGGCTCGGATTGGACACGCACGTGACCATCGGCGGCGACGGTGTTGGCTTGACCTCGTCGGTGCTCAACGACGTCAAGGGCCCCTTTGGCCGTGCCGAACAGATCCTGACAGTTCGTCCCATCCCGAACAGCCAGTGAGCCCTTTCCTCGCCCCGCGGCTGGAAGTCTGCAAACAACGAGTCAATCTCGGCGCTGAAGCAGACCTCAACCATGCCCTCGACCTGCTCGGTGACGTGAAGGCGGGCAAACAGGCAGACATGCTGCGCTTTTACCGACCGGAACCCACGGTGGCCTTTGGCCAGCGGGACACCAGGCTGGCCGGCTTTGCCAAGGCTGAGCAGGCGGCGCGGGAAAATAACTTTGTGCCGGCCGTGCGGCGTGCCGGCGGCAGGGCCGCTGCCTATCACCAGGGCACCTTGATTGTTGACCACATCCAGCGCGAGGACGACGCCATTGCCGGCGCCAAGGCGCGTTTTGGCTTCTTTGGTGACTTGTTTGCCCAGGCACTGCAGTCACTCGGCGTTGACGCAGGCGTGGGGGAAATCCCCGGCGAATACTGTCCCGGGGAATTCAGCGTCTACGGCACGGGCGGCGCGGCAGGCAGTGGAACAGGCGGCCTGACCGGGGGCACCGGCCCCGACGGACCAGGCGCGGCGGCCTCAAGCATCAAGCTGGTGGGCACCGCGCAGCGGGTCGTGGCGGGCGCGTGGCTGTTCAGTTCCGTCATTGTCGTTGAGAACTCGGCGCCCATCCGAAAGGTGCTGGTTGACACGTATGCCGCCCTCGGGCTCGATTGGGATCCTGCGACGGCTGGGGCCGTCGAAGACCTGGTCCCGGGGCTGACGGTGGACGACGTGGAAGCGGCAGTGTTGGCGGCCTACACACAGCACACACAGTTGGCACACCGATAAAGCCCGGCCCCTGCACCCGGTCCCGCAGCAGGCAATTGGCGCCCGCCAACCAATTCGGGCGCCAGTTGCCTGCAGTGGTGCTATACGGTTCTGGCGAGTGCGGCCAGCAGGTCCTTGGCGCGACGGTCCTGGTTCTCTGGGAGCATCTCATTGGTCAGGAAGGAAAAGCCAACGTTCTTTCCTGGCCAGGCGCCGTGGAGCCCGCCGCCGGCTCCGGAGTGGCCGAAGGCCGGGGCCACCGGGCCGTAGCTGCCCAACGGGTCGGCCAGTTCGTAGCCGAGGCCAAAGCGCAGCGGACGGTCGTTGACGGCGTCCACCCCCTCAGCCCAGGTCGTGGTTGCCGCTGCCAGGGCGGCAGCAGAGGCCAAGACAGGCTTGGGCGCGGCAAGCTGCGAATATAGGGAGGCCATGGCGTCGGCCGTGGCGATGCCGCCGCCGGACGCCATTTCTGCCCGGCGCATCCGCACCGAGTTGAACGGGTCCCCGGCCCCGGTGAGGCTCTGGCCGTACATGCGGTCCACGATCTTGCGCCTCTCCGGGTCCTGCAGAAACGTGCTGATGGCGTAGCTTTCCGAACGGAAGATGGTGGCCAGCCGGCCGTCGAGTTCCGGCGGCAGGCCAAGGTGGATCTCCAGGCCCAGCGGCTCTGCCACGAACTCCCGCACCAGCGTCCCGATGCCCTTGCCGGTCACCCGGAAGAACAGTTCGCCGGCCAGGAAACCATAGGTCAGCGCATGGTAGGCAACCTTGCTCCCAGGGTTCCACAGCGGCGCTTGTGCTGCCAGGACGGCGGCCTGGGCCCGGTTGTCGTATCGGAGCTCCTCGCCCGGTTCAGGATCGACATACACCAGCCCCACCGTGTGGCTCAGGAGCTGGGCCACCGTGACACTTTCCTTCCCGGCCGCGGCAAACTCCGGCCAATACGAGGCGACAGTCGCGGCCGGGTCCAGCAGTCCGCGGTCGGCCAGGACGGCGCCCACCGTGGCCACCACTCCCTTGGTGCCTGAAAACAGTACGGCCATGGTGTCGGCAGACCAGTCCGACGGCGGGGCCGCACCTTCCGCAGGGGTGCCGCCCTCGCGCACTGTCCGGCCGCCGTAGAAGCGGGCCAGCGGGGCCCCCTCGCGGTAGACGCAGAAGGCCATGCCACCCTGTGCCCGGCCCAGATGGGTCTCAAACACCTCGTGGAGGTGCCTGAATCCGGCGTCGAGCAGGCCGTCGTTGAAGGCAGCGGTGACAGGTGTTGTGCTCAAGTTCATCCTTAGAAGGTGGGGACGTTGGCGAGCAGTTCCTGGGTGTAGCTGTGCTGCGGATTGTCCAGGACCTCCTCGGTGGTGCCCAGGTCAACGATCTTGCCCTTTTGCAGTACTGCCAGTCGCTGGGAGATGTGCCGGGCCAGGGCGATGTTGTGCGTGACGAACAGCATCGACATCCCCGTTTCCAACTGCAAGGTGCGCAACAGGTCCAGGATGGAGGCCTGCACGGAAACATCAAGGGCGCTGGTGATTTCGTCACACACCAGCAGCGACGGGGCGTTGACCAGGGCCCGGGCGATGGCGGCGCGCTGCCGCTCACCGCCGCTGAGGTCCCCGGGGCGGCGGTCCATGTAGCTCCGGCCAAGACGCACCTGGTCCAACGCCTCGAGCACCATGGCACGGCGTTTCTTGCGGTCGCCGACACCTGACATCTGCAGCGGAACGGCCACTGAATCGGCAATGGTGCGCCGCGGGTTCAGCGAGGAAAATGGGCTCTGAAATACATACTGGATGCGGCCCCGGTCCTTGGCCGAACGTTGGTTTGTCCCCTTGGCCAGTTCGGTGCCAAAGAGATCGACGCTGCCTGAGTACCTGTCGTTCAGCCCGGCCACACAGCGGGACAACGTGGTCTTGCCTGAGCCCGACTCGCCCAACAGCATCATGGACTCGCCTTCCATCAGGTTGAAATTGATGCCGTCAAGGACCTTGTTGTCACCATAGGCCAAGGCGATGTCCCGCACCTGCAGCAACGGCACAGCCGCTTCGGCCTGTGCCGCCGCAGTCTCGGGCAGCAGTTTGGCGTCGTCCTTGCGGGGCGTCGCGGCGGTGGTGTCAGGGGTGCCCAGCGGCCCGGGCACCACAATGGCTTGTTCCCCTGTGATGGCCTCAACGTCTCCGACGCGGCGCCGCCCGGCCAGGTCAGGAACTGCCCGGAGCAGTTTGCGCGTGTAACGGTGGGCGGGGGAGAACAGCACCTGTCGTGCCGGTCCGTGCTCGACGATGTCACCCTCGAGCATGACGGCCACATCGTGGGCCACCGTGGCCACCACGGCCAGGTCATGGGTGATGTACAGCCCCGCCGTCTGGTGGCGTTGGGCCAGCTGGCCGATGGTGTCCAGGACAACTGCCTGGGTGGTGACGTCAAGGCCGGTGGTCGGTTCGTCCAACACAATGACTGACGGACGGCAGGCGAACGCCATGGCGATGCCAACGCGCTGCTGTTGGCCGCCGGAGAGCTGGTGCGGGTAGCGGCGCTGATAGGCGGTGTCATTGGCGAGTCCGACCTCGGTCAGGACTTCGGCAACACGTTCCCGGCATTCGGCGCCGGAGCTGCCGAAGTCGTGCACCCGCAACGTTTCCAGGATTTGCTCGCCAATGCGCATGGCCGGGTTCAGCGACAGCGCCGGGTCCTGGGGCACATAGGAGATTCGCCGGCCACGCAGGGTGCGCAACTGCTTTTCGGGCAGCTCCAGGATGTTCCCGGCGCCTGCCCCTTCCAATTCCACCGAACCGCCGGTCAGCTGGAGCCCCTGGCGGAAATGGCCCATGCAGGCCAGCCCGGCCGTGGTCTTGCCGGAACCGGATTCGCCGACAAGGGCCAGGATTTTTCCCGGCTCGAGGGCGAAGCTGATGCCGTGCAGGATCTCGGTCCCTGTCAGGGTGGAAACCCGCAGCTCGGAAGCTCGCAGGACGGTGTCGAGCTTTTCCTTCTCAATCACGGTGGTGCTCATGCTTGGTTCCCCACGTTCAGGTTGGCCGACGCCCGCGCCAGCGAGTCGGTCAGGAGGTTGGTGCCGACGGTCAGTACGGCAATGGCCAGGACCGGGAGGATGACCCCCCACGGCTGGACGACCAGGGCAATCCGGTTCTCATTGATCATCAGGCCCCAGTCCGCCGTCGGAGGCTGCATGCCCAGTCCCAGGAAGGACAGCGACGCGACGAAGCCGATGGAGTACGTCATGCGCAGGCCAAGTTCGACCATCAGGGGCCCGGTGATGTTTGGCAGCACTTCCGTGAGCAGGATCTTCCACTTGGGCACGGCATACATTTCGCTGGCGCGGATGTAGTCCTCGGTGATGACCGCGGCGGTGGCCGAGCGGGTCACCCGGGCAATGCGGGGGGCGTGGGTGACGCCGATGACGACCACCAGCACCCAGCCTTGGGGGCCGAGCACGGTAATGGCCAGCAGGGCAAAGACGAGCTGCGGCAGTGCCAGCAGCACGTCGTTGCCGCGCATGATCAGCCCGTCTGTCCGGCTGCCGGAGTAGGCGGCTGTCATGCCAACGATCACGCCGATGGCCATGCCCAGCAATGTTGCGAGGGCGGAGTAGACGATCAGGCGCATCCCGCCGTCCAGGAAGCGGGACCACACATCGCGGCCCAGGTTGTCGGTGCCGAAGAGGCCAACCGGGGTGAAGGGCCGGCCGGTGAACTCGGTGCTGGTCAGCCCCGTGATCCAGGGCAGGAGCACCGGTCCGAGCAGTGCGACGGCCAGGACCACGACGGTGAGGACCATCCCCACCTTGGCCTGGCGCTGGCGCATCATGCGGACGAACAGGTGGGGCGGGGATTTGAGTTCTTCGGGGGTTTCCAAGGGGGCTTCGACAATGCTCATCGTGCTGCCTCCGTGCGTAGTTTCGGATTGGTGAGGATTCCCACCATGTCTGCCAGCAGGTTCACCACAATGTAGGCGGCGGCAATGATGATGGACAATGCCTGAACCACCTGAACATCGCGGTTGGTGACGGCATCGACCAGTGCACTGCCCATGCCGGGGTACCGGAACAGGAACTCAATGACGACCACGCCACCGGCCATCCAGGCCAACTGGATCGCCACCACCTGGGCCACGGGGGCCAAGGCGTGGGGAATGGCGTGTTTGATGATGACATCGCGCTCGGGCACACCCTTCAGGCGGGCCATTTCAACGAAGCCCGAGTCCAGGACCTCCAGCATGGTGGCACGCATCATGCGCACGATGTACGGGGTGACCACCAATGTCAGTGTCAGGACCGGCAGGACCAGCTGGATGGGATAGTCCCAAACTGCTTCGCCGGGCGGGGCCATGGTCACCGAGGGGAAGATCTTGAACACGGACGTGGAGAACAATGCGATCAAGGCAATGCCGACAACGAACTCCGGCAGGGCTGCCAACACCAGGCTGATGGTGGTGGCGGTGTGGTCCAGCGCGCGGCCGCGCCTCAGCGCGGAAAACGTGCCGACGATGATGCCCACCGGAATGGCGACCACCGAGGCCAGGGCCATGAGCACCAGGGAGGCCTGGATGCGTTCGCCCAGCAGGTCGGAGACCGGACCGCCGGTGGCTGCCGAATAGCCGAGATCACCGGTGAGGAGACCGCCAATCCAGGTGAAGTAGCGCTGCCAGAGCGGATCATTGAGGTGCATCTGCTCGCGCAGGGCTTCCAAACGGGCGGGGGTGGCCTGCTGTCCCAGGATCGCCTGGGCAGGGTCCCCTGGCAGCAGCAGCGTGGCCACAAAGACGAGCAGGGAGACTGCGAAGAGGATGACGACACTGACCAGCAGCCTGCGGACAATCATTTTTGCTATCACTTGGAGACCCCAATCCAGACTCGGCGGAATTCATAGCCCGAGAGCGACATCCCGGTCTTGTTGGGGGTCAGGCCCGCCACGTAACGCTGGTACGCGTCCGCCTGGTTTGGGAAGCCCCAGATGATGTAGCCGCCGCGGTCGTAAAGGATTTCCTGGGCCTGGGTGATCAGGGAGTTGCGCGTGGCTTCGTCGAGCTCCGTTGCGGCTTGCTCGGCCAAGGCCAGAAATTCGGGATCATCCATGTGTGTTTCGTTGAATGGGGAAGTACTCGTCATGGAACTGCTGACCTGTGGCAGGAAGTTGCGGGTGTACCAGAAGTCCTGGGAAAAGGTCCAGGACAGGTAGTCGTCTCCGAAGAATGTGGTGGTGTCCACACGGCGGATCTTGACCCGAATGCCGGCCGCGGCAGCTTGCTGGGCAAAGACCTGGGCAGCTTCCACGGCACCGGACTGGATGGGTGCCGTCACCAGTTCGATGTCGATTCCATCGGGGTAGCCTGCCTCCGCCAGCAGCTTCTTGGCCTGCGGAATGTCCTGTGTACGTTGCGGCAGGCCCTTGGCATAGCCGGGGTCAAACGGAGCGAAGAGGTCGTTGCCAACGGTGCCGTTGCCGCTGAGCACCTGTTCGATCATCTGCGGACGGTCGACGGCCAGCCTGAACGCCTGGCGGACGCGGACGTCGTTAAAAGGCTCCTGGTCCACGCGCATGGTGAACGGCAGCCAGGCCCCGGTGGTCGAATTGAGGATGTCGATGCGCGGGTCGGCACCGATGACTTCCAGCAATGCCAGCGGAATCTGCCCGATGGCGTCAACCTGGGTGGAGAGCAGCGCGTTGATGAGGGCGTCGTCGTCGCTGAAGTTCAGGATGACGAGCTCATCCAGGTGCGGCTCGTTCTCACGCCAATAGTAGTCGTTGCGTGTGAAGACGCTTTGCCGGCCGGCGTCGAAGCTCTTGGCCTTGAACGGGCCGGTGCCGACGGGGTGCGCCGGGTCGTAGTCCGCCGGGACGATGCCCAGGGCGTATTGGCCCAGTGAGTCGTCGAAGGTTGCGGTTGGGGTGTTGAGCCGGAATTCCACCTCAAGGTCGTTCATGGCCACGACGTCGTCGAGAATGGCCAGGGCGGCGGCTCCGCTCTTGGGGTCCGTGGGGTCCATGACGCGGGCGAAACTGGCAACGACGTCCTTGGCTGTCATTGTACGGCCGTCGTGAAAACGGACACCGGGACGCAGCTTCACCGTCCAAACCAGGGCGGCGTCGTCAGCGGTTGCGCTCAGGGCAAGCAACGGCCGCAGCGCGAAATCCGCGTCGCGGTACAGCAGCGCCTCGTAGAGGTTCATCACCCGGGCAATGTCGGGGTTGTTGACGGGGGAGTGGGCGTCCAACGTGTCGGACGCGCCGCCGCCGGCCAGCCCGACGCGGAGGCTCCCGCCCTTGACCGGGGGGCCGCTGGGCGTGGGAATGGTCGAGGATTCACCGGAGCCGCAGGCACTCAGCAGGCCGCCAAGCCCGAGCACCACGCCGCCCAGAATTGTGCGGCGTGACAGTGCCGGTCCGGCCGGATAAGGCCGGTGCTTGTATGGTTCAGGGGAAATCAAGACAATCTCGTTTCGTTGAGGGGAGTGTCAAACGGAAATGGATCGGCCGCTCCAATCCGGAATGTCGGCAGAAAAGCTGCCGATGGCGCCGAGCACGGCGGCAGGGAACGGCACGGTGCCGCCGTCCCGGTGCACATGCAGGCCCATGATTTCCTCGGTGGCAACGAGCTGGCCGCCGGAGTGCATTTCGTGGGCCAGGTGGAGTTTTTTGGCAGCGGAAGAGGCGATTACGGTGGTGATTGAGAGCTCGACGCCGTCCCCCACCTCGCGGAGGTAGCGTACGTGCGCTTCCACGGTGTACAGGGATTGTCCGGTGGATTCGCGGTAGCCGGCGTCCATCCCGAGCTGGTCCATGGCGGAGGTCGTGGCGAAGCCGAATGCCAGCACGTAAAACGCTTCGGACATGTGCCCGTTGTAATCAATCCATTCCGGCAGGACCGTGCAGGTGTACGGGGCCAGGACCATCAGTTGCCGCCCTGCAGTTGTGCCAGGGCGCGTCGGATGGCGATGATGCCGGCGTCACGCGCGGAGATGAGCTCGTCAATGCTGCGGCCGGCGGCTTCTTCATCGCAACCGTCAATGACATCCTGGCGCAGTTTCTCGGTGAGCTCCGGGGCTTCCAATCGGGTCCACGGGGATTTCAGCGAGGGGCCGAAGTGGTCAAGCATGTGGGCCATCCCGCCCTGCCCGCCCGCCAGGTGGAAGGTCAGCATGGGGCCCTGGAGCGGCCAGCGCAGGCCGGGGCCGTCGGTGATGGCCAGGTCGATTTGCTCGACCGTCGCCTCGCCGTTGTCGACCATGTGCAGGGCCTCGCGCCAGAGCGCCTCCTGCAGCCGGTTGGCGATGAAGCCGGGAACTTCGCGGTCCATGGTGATCACCGACTTGCCGATGAAGTCGTACCATTGCGACGCCCACGCCACGGCTGCCGGGTCGGTGCCTTCGCCGCCGGCAACTTCCACCAGCGGGATCAGGTATGGCGGGTTGAACGGGTGGCCCACCACGAGCCGGGCGGGGCTGGCAGCACGCGTGTTCAGCTCTGACATGCCGTAGCCGGAGGTGGAGGAACCCACCACAACCCCGGGTGCAGCCGCCGCGTCGATGCGCGCCAGCAGGTCCAGCTTCAGGTCCAGGACCTCGGGGGCGCTCTCTTGGATGAAGCCGACGCCGGCCACGGCGTCCGCCAGTTCGGCGTGGACGCTCCAGTTGTCCTTGTCGGCGTTGGGTGCCAGGCCCAGTTCCGTCAGCGCCGGCCAGGCCGCTGCAATGAGACGGCCAAGCTTTGCCGCGGCGTCGGGGGCCGGGTCCCAGGCCTGCACGCGGAAGCCGCGGGAGAGGAAGTACGCGGCCCAGCCCCCGCCAATGGTGCCGATGCCCACGCAGGCGACCGTGTCGACGTCGTGCATGTTCGGGTAAGTGGTCATGCTCAGCCCTTTCTTTCGAGCTTGAGGATTTCGCGGGCCTCGTCGGGGGTCGCCACGGAGGCGCCAAGGTTGTGGACAATGTCAATGGCGCGCTCGGTCAGCTGGGCGTTAGTCGCCTTGACACCCTTGGAAAGGTAGAGATTGTCTTCCAGGCCGACCCGGACGTGGCCGCCAAGCAGCACCGATTGGGCCACCAACGGCAGCTGGTTGCGGCCGATTGCGAAGGACGTCCACTGGGCGCCGTCGGGCAGTAAATTGACCATCGCCTGGAGCAGGCCGGGGTCGACGGGGGCGCCATAGGGGATGCCCATGCACAGCTGGTACAGCGGTGGCGGCGCGATGAGGCCTTCCTCGACCATGACATTGGCGAACCACAGATTGCCGGTGTCAAAGATCTCCATTTCCGGCTTCACACCGAGTTCCTTGATGCGGGCGGCGCCCTCGCGAAGCATGTCGGGGGTGCTGACGTACAGCTGGCTGCCTTCGCCGAAGTTCAGTGAACCGCAGTCGATGGTGCAGATTTCCGGGCGCAGCTCCTCAACGTGGGCCAGGCGTTCCAGGCCGCTGACCAGGTCGGTGCCGGGCAGGTGCTCGGTCGGGTTGGCCGGGTCGATGAACAGGTCCCCGCCCATGCCTGCCGTGAGGTTGATGACGGGGTCGACGTCGGACTCCCGGACTTGGCGGACGACCTCGCGGTACAGCCCCACCTCACGCGAACCCTGCTTGGTTTTAGGGTCGCGGACGTGGATGTGGACCACCGAGGCGCCGGCGCGGGCAGCCGCAATGGCGTCCGCGGCAATCTCATCCGGGGTGACGGGGACGTGCTCGCTTCGGCCGGCCGTGTCTCCGGCCCCGGTCAGGGCGCAGGTGACGATAACTTTGCGGTTCATGGATGGACTCCTTGAGTTGTGGCTGGTGCAGCTGCTGCGCGGCTGATGATGGTGCGGTCGATGAAGCCATTGACCCGGGCCTGCATTTGTTCGGCTGTCAGGAAGCCGGTGAGGACTTTGATGCCCAGGCCGTCAATCAGGGCTGTGAGTTCGTCCGTGACGACCACAGGGTCGACGGCGGTGAAGTCCCCGGCAGCCTGCCCTGCCTGGATGATCTCCAAGATGGTGGACGCCCATCGGTCATAGCCTGCGGTGTGGGAGGCCAGTTCTTCGTCATTGACAGCCAGTCGGGACCAGGTCTGCAGCCAAATTGACCATTCGGCCCGTCCTTCCAGGCCGGCCGGCAGCTGCAGTTCCACCAGTCGCTTGAGATGTGTTGCCGGGTCCATGGTTTGCTGCAGCTCGACAGCCTGGCGGTCAAAGGCGAGCTTCACCGAGTAGTGCAGCGTCTCGGCAAAGACGGCCTGCTTGGTGGGGAAATAGTAGTGCACGGCTGCAGTGCTGACGCCGACTTCCGCGGCGATGTCTGAGATGCGGACGGTAGCGTAGCCACGTTCGGCAAACAGCCACCAGGCCTTTTCGACGATGGTCCTGCGCCGCTGTGCCTGGTTGTTGTCTTCCCCTCGATGCTTCGCGGGGAGCACCCGGTCCGGAGGGACGACCGCGGGGCCGGCACCGGTGTCGGACCCCGTGATCAGCCAGTTCGCGGTTACCCCGGTCACGGTGGCCAGACGGACTACCTCGTGCGGCAGCAGCCGGCGGATTCCCTTGAGGGATTTGGAAAGTTTGGGCTCGTCAACACCTATCAGGCGCGACACTTCACGCTGGGCCAGGCCCGAACTGCGAATGGCCTGGCGGGCACGCTCCGTCAGTCCGGACGCGGCATCTTGGTTAGTGGGCATGCTGCAACGTTAGTGAGGAGTTTGCGATTTTAGCAAGCAGTTGACCGGCAGCCAGTCAATTGTTGCGATAGTTTTACTTGAACTTTAGTGACCTGTGATACCGTCCGCCAGTGCTCCGCGGTCCACGGCGGCAGAGCCCAAAGGAGTGAATTCTGGTGGTTGGTTGTGGCACATGGGCGGCTGCGCCACGCTGGGGATGCAGAAATGGCGGCCGGGAACGTTCCCGGCCGCCATTTCACTTTCCATGCAGTTTTATTTCACTGCAGCGCGGTTCGCCGATGCTTCCGGCAGGCCCGCACGGACCCCTCGGCTCAGGCCCCGGCTGTTGCAATCCCCGGCGCCTCGGCGGCAACCGTGGTGGAGTCGCCGTGGCCGGTGTTGACAACGGTCTCCGCCGGCAGTGTCATGAGCCGCTCGGAAATCGACTTCACAATGGTGGGGAAGTCGCTGTAGGAGCGCCCCGTGGCCCCGGGCCCGCCGTTGAACAGCGTGTCCCCGGTGAAAACGGTGCCCAGGCCAGGCGCGTAGTAGCACGTGGACCCGGGGGAGTGCCCGGGGGTGTGCAGCGCGGTCAGGACGGTGCCGCCAACACTGAACGTGTCGCCGTCGTGCACGTCAACATCGGGTCCGGTCTCCGGGTACACGGCATCCCAGAGCATCCTGTCCGCCGGATTAAGGTGGATCAGCGCGCCCGTCGCGCAGGCAACCTCGCGGGCGGCCTTGATGTGGTCGTCATGGGCGTGCGTGAGCAGCAGCGCCACGACCTTGCGTCCGGCAACAGCGGCAATGATCGCGGCGGAGTCGTGCGGTGCGTCGATGACGATGCACTGCTCGTCGTCGCCCACGATCCAGACATTGTTGTCAACGTCCCAGGTGCCCCCGTCAAGGGAGAACGTGCCCGAGGTGACCAGGCGTTCAATGCGAGCGCTCATGCGAACTCCACCACCGATCGCAGCACTGAGCCCTCGCCCATCTTGGCGAACGCGGCCTCGATGTCGTTGATCGTGATGCGTTCGCTGACAAAGGCGTCCAGGTCCAGCTTGCCCTGCTTGTACAGCTCAACGAGCATCGGGAAGTCGCGCGATGGCAGGCAGTCCCCGTACCAGGAGGACTTCAGCGAGCCGCCGCGGCCAAACACGTCAAGCAGCGGCAGCTCCAGCACCATCTCCGGTGTGGGCACGCCGACCAGGACCACGGTGCCGGCCAGGTCGCGGGCGTAGAACGCCTGCTTGTACGTTTCGGGACGTCCGACGGCGTCAATCACCACATCGGCACCGAACCCTCCGGTGTGGTTCTGGATGGCAACAACCGCATCCTCGGCGGTGGCGTCAACCGTGTGGGTTGCCCCGAGGGCCACGGCCGCGGCCAGCTTCTTCGGGTCGCGGTCCACGGCGATGACGGTGGTTGCGCCTGCCAGGACGGCGCCTGCGATGGCTGCCGCACCAACGCCGCCACAGCCGATCACGGCCACGGTGTCCCCGCGCTTGACACCGCCGGTGTTGATGGCCGCGCCAATGCCGGCCATGACGCCGCAACCCAGGAGGCCCACAGCGGCAGGGTCCACATCGGCGTCGACCTTGGTGCACTGGCCGGCGGCGACCAGGGTCTTCTCAATGAAGGCGCCAATGCCCAACGCGGGGGAGAGGACGGTGCCGTCTTCCAGCGTCATCTTTGAGGTGGCGTTGGCCGTGTTGAAACAGTACTGGGCCTGGCCCTTGGCGCACGCGCGGCAGGTGCCGCACACGGCGCGCCAGTTCAGAATTACGCGGTCGCCGGGCGCCACGTTGGTGACGCCCTCGCCGACGGCGCTGACGACGCCGGTGGCCTCGTGGCCCAGCAGGAACGGGAAGTCGTCGCTGATCCCGCCCTGCTTGTAGTGCAGGTCGGTGTGGCAAACGCCGCTGGAAAGGATGTCAACCAGGGCCTCCCCGGGGCCGGGATCCGGCACCAGGATGGTTTCCAATGTGACGGGGGCGTCCTTGCGCAGCACCACTGCGCCCTTGACCCGGTGAACCTTTTGAACCATGGAAAGCTCCTTAGCAGCCTCGTCCCTCTCGGGAACAACAAATGGGGGTGCTGACAGGCTACACGGCTTCACTGGCGGGGACCGAAGCGGCCGGGCCAGTCCCGCCAGGGGCCCGGCCCGGGGTCAGACGCCGAGCTTTTCCTTGACGTCGTTCAGTGACGGGTTGGTTGCCGCCGTGCCGTCGGGGTACAAAATGGTGGGCACCGTCTGGTTGCCGTTGTTGAGGCTTTCAACGAGTTCGGCAGTGCCGGCAACGTCCTCGATGTTGATCTCCCGGTAGCCGATCCCGGAGGCATCCAACTGCTTCTTCAGGCGCTTGCAATAGCCGCACCAGGTGGTTGAAAACATGGTGATGGTGCCGGTCTCGGGGGTGAAGTCCACGTAAATGCTCCTTGCGGGATAAGTTTTTGTGCTGCTACTGGCGTCAACGCTACCGGGCACAGGTTGTATTCCGGGATTCGTGTGCCACCATGGATTGCATGTGCGGACGATACGTGATGGCAAGGGCTGTGGGAGATTTGGTTGCCGAGCTGGAAGCGGAGGCCGACGCCTCCCTCGAGCTGCGGGCCTCCTGGAACGTCGCGCCCACCACCGACGTGCCCATTGTCCTGGAACGGCTCATCGACGGTGCCGTGCACAGGGAGGTCCACGTGGCGAAATGGGGGCTGGTGCCCGGCTGGGCGAAGGACCCCGCCGTCGGCGTGCGTGCCTTCAACGCGCGCAGCGAAACCGTTGCCGAAAAGCCAACATTCCGGGCTGCCTTCAAGTCAAAGCGTTGCGGTGTCCCGGTCCAGGGCTATTACGAATGGAAAAAGTCGCCCGACGGCAAGACCAAACAACCATACTTTGTGCATTCAGCCGACGGCTCGCTCATCACCTTTGCCGGACTCTACGAATGGTGGAAGGACCCGGCCAAGGAGGATGGTGCCGCGGACCAGTGGCTGCTCTCCTGCACCATCCTGACCATGGCTTCCCCGCCCGACGGCGAATTGGCCACCCTGCACGACAGGCTGCCCGTGCCACTGTCCCCGGCCGGGCTGGCGGAGTGGCTGGCGCCGGCCACCAAGGAAACCGGGCCGTTGCTGGAGGCCGCGCTGGCGGAAGCCTGGGACCTGGCCGCGCAGTGGCAACTGGATCCAGTCAGCCCCGCCGTTGGCAATGTGCGCAACAACGGCCCCGAACTGATCGAGGCCGTGACACTGTAACTGCCTGCACCGCAACGTCCAGCGCTGGTTGGTGACGTGGCCGCCGTCGTCCACGGCCCAGGGTTGCATCCGGGGTGGATGGACGACGACGGCCACGGCCTCCCGCACGTCGGTCACCTCCCCGGCGCTGCCCGTGTGTGCCTGCGATTCTGCGCTGAGGTGCCTTGGCCCTAGTCTTCTTCTTCTTCTTCGGGAGCCCAGCGGTGGAAGTCAAGGGACAGGTAGAGGGCCAGGGCTGCGGAGTTGCTGGCTTCAACCCGCAATGCCACATCCTTTTGGCCATCGTTGAAAAGGGTGTCCAGGGTGGCGAGGACCAGGTCTTCGGCCAGGCCCTGGCGGCGGTGCCCGCGGTCTGTGATCAATTCAATAATGAACGGGGCATCGGGCGTGTCGTCACCAATGGCGCGCTCGACCACCAGCACGGCTGCCACAATCCTGCCGTCGTCATCAAGGGCCACATGGGAGGCTTCCGGGAGGAAAAGACCGTACTTTCCCGCCATGGAGGCCTGGATGTCGGCCAGCGCAACCTCAAGGGAGTCACCGGCCATTCCTGCGTCATAAGCAGTGAAGTAAAGCTCGCCGAGGCGGGGAAGATCAGTTTCCTGCACAGTCCGGGACGCTGTTTTGAGCTCCCGTTCCAATGGAGTGGTTTTGGCGATGAGGGTGACCATGTCAGTCATGGAACGCTCCTTTGAAATCGTTGTGGCGCCAGCAGTGCGGCTAGGCCAACGGCCATAAGCCCATGCTAGACGCCTGTTGCGTTGTCAGCTATCTACATAACGCTTTCTGCGCAGGGCAAATGCCCGCCCAAGCGTTTCTTCCCAATTGGCGGTTACTTTCCGCGTGAGGTTGAGCGTACACTTAAATCCATTAGAATATATGTACTAATACGAATGATTCACCTGAAACGTGGTTTGTGTGCGGGTGGGGATGGAGCGCAGGCATGGGCATCTTCAGTGACGCTGTGACCGTGGAGAGCTCACCCGAGGGGGTGCCGCTGCGGTTGTGGTGGCACGGGGAGTGCTACTCCATTGCACCCCACCCCCTGTGCTGGTATGAACGGCGGCCCTGGTGGGAGCGTGACAGCCGCGTGCGTCCCGGGGAAGGGGTGGGGGTTGTTGACACCCAAATGTGGCGGCTGCAGCTTCGGCATGAAGACGGACGGAGAACCGGCGGCGGAGCGGACGAAGGCCTGAGCATTGACGTGGTGCGGTACCGGCCGGCTGAACGGTGGCGCGTCATAAAGATTTATGACGCGGTGGAGGAATCATTCAAGGAGGAACAGGACAGTGCGTAACTTTGTCCACTTGCACAGCTCCTCCGCCTACAGCGCCCACTATGGCGTTTCCTGGCCCGAAGACCTGGCGCAGGCTGCCGCAGTGGATGGGGATGCACTTGCCATCACCGACAGGGACGGGCTGTACGGGGCTGTCAAGCATGTCAAGGCCTGCATGGCCGCCAGGATCGACCCCATCATCGGCGTTGACCTTGCTGTTTTGGAGGACGGACCGGACGGCCTGGAGACGGCCGGAAGGGTGGTGGTCCTGGCCCATGGCGGGGCCTTTATGGCGCCGGGGGCAGGCTACGCCGCCCTGTGCCGCTTGATTTCGGCTGCCCATGACCAGCCCAGGAAGCTGGTTGGCCTCACCCTGGGGCAACTGGCCGCCGGCGTGCTTGACCCGGACAGCGGAAAACCCGCACTGACAGTCATGCTGGGCCCCTTTTCCCCTGTTGGCAGGGCGTTGAGCGGGCGCAGGTACCTGCTCCCGCGCACAAAATTCCTGACCTGGCGCAATGCCATGCCGGCCGGGTCGATGGTGGTTGAAATTCTCAGCCACCTGAGCACCCCCGGCGCCCCCATGAGTACCGCCCACGCCGTGCGGATGCTGAAGCTGGCACAGGAATTCGATGTCCCCGCCGTCCTGAGCAACGCTGCACGCTACAGCCGCGAGGAGGATGCACCCACCGCCGACGTCCTGGACGCCGCACGAAACATTGCACCCCTGGGCCGGCTCAACGACCTGCAGCCCACGGGGCAGGCCTGGCTCAAAAGCGCAGCCGGGATGGGTGCCGTGGCCAAGGAAATTGTGTACCAGGGCGGCTACGGCAGCGCCGAGCTGGCGCAGTTGTGGTCCAACACCGCCCAATTGGCCGACAAATGCAGGCTTGACCCCACCGCAGACCTGGGCTGGAAAAAACCAACAACCCCCGAATTGGACGTGCTGGGGCTGTCCCAGCCGGCGGGCATCGAACTGCGCCAACGCACCGAAGCGGGACTGAACCAGCGCTTTGGGGGGCTTCGCGGCGACAAGCTGCTGCAGGTGCGCAACAGGCTGGAGACGGAACTGGCCACCATTGGCGAACTGGGCTTTGCCTCGTACTTTCTCACGGTGGCCGAAGTCGCTGAAATGATCCGCAGCATGGGGGTGCGCCGGGCAGCGCGAGGTTCCGGGGCGTCGTCGTTGGTTAATTATTTGCTGGGCATCAGCGCCGTGGACCCGATGGCCAACGAGCTGCTCTTTGAGCGGTTCCTCTCCAGCGACAGGTCAACGCTGCCTGACATCGACCTGGATGTGGAAAGTGCCGAACGCCACAACGTGTACAGGCGCATCTTTGAACGCTTCGGCCCCAAGCGTGTGACCTTGATGAGCATGCAAAACAGCTACCGGGCCCGCGGCGCCGTCAGGGATGCGGGCCTGGCGCTGGGCATGGAAAAGGGGGAGATTGACCAGATAGCCAAGCAGTTGTGGCGATTCTCGGCCGGGTCCTTCCGGGAAGCGCTGGAGGAAAAGCCCGAGCTGCGCGATTTTGCCGCCCAGGTCCAGCAGTCCCGCAACGCCCCAGGCGGAGACGGTCACGGAGACGGGCGGGAAGGCGGGCAGCTGGACCTCCTCGTTGACCTCACCGAGCGCCTTGACAGCCTGCCCCGGCATATTTCAA
This sequence comes from Specibacter sp. AOP5-B1-6, assembly GCF_052376555.1. Taxonomy (NCBI): domain Bacteria; kingdom Bacillati; phylum Actinomycetota; class Actinomycetes; order Micrococcales; family Micrococcaceae; genus Specibacter; species Specibacter sp. AOP5-B1-6. The sequence continues at coordinate 17,826 of NZ_JBQSVT010000008.1, read as the reverse complement.
TGCACCCGTGCGGGGTGATCCTGGGGGACACGTCCCTGCTGAACCGCACCCCTGTGCAACCCAGCGGCATGGGGCTGCCCATGAGCCAGTTCGACAAGCACGACATGGACGCCATGGGCATGCTCAAGCTCGACGTCCTGGGCGTGCGCATGCAAAGTGCCATGGCGTATGCGGTGCGGGAAATCATCCGCCTGCACCCGTCGAGGGAAGCCGTGGCAGCTGAAGGCGGCCACTCCTCGGAGGCGGCGTTCATCGACGACGGCGGCGGCATCGACCTGGACGCCGTGCCGCTCGACGACGAACCCACCTTTGAGCTGATCCGCAGCACCCACACGTTGGGCTGCTTCCAGATCGAGTCCCCGGGGCAGCGGGAACTGGTGGGAAAGATGGCCCCGACGGAGTTCAGCGACCTTGTCATTGACATTTCCTTGTTCCGGCCCGGCCCCATGCAGTCGAACATGGTCAAACCGTTTTTGGAGAGCCGGGCGGGCTTTGCCCAGGCGCACTACGCCCACCCGGACCTCATCCCGGCGTTGCAGGAAACGCACGGGGTGACGGTTTTTCACGAACAGGTGCTGCGCACTTTCAGCATCATGACCGGGTGCACACTGTCCAGGGCCGACGAGTTCCGGCGCAGGCTGGGCAAACCGGACGTGGAGCCGGCGGTGGAAAAGTACTTCAGGGAGAATTCTGCCCTGCACGGATACAGTGCGGCCGTCATCGAGGAGGTGTGGGAAACGCTGAAGGCCTTTGGCAGCTTTGGTTTCTGCAAAGCCCACGGAGCAGCCTTTGCCGTCCCTACCTACCAGTCGGCCTGGCTGAAGGCGCACCACCCTGCCGAGTTTTTGACCGGACTGTGGGAGCACGACCCCGGCATGTACCCGCGGCGCCTGCTGGTGGCCGAAGCCCGGCGCCTGGGCATCCCCATCCTGCCGCTGGACATCAACGCCAGCGGCGGGGAGTACCGGGCCGAGCGGACGGCCGGAAATGTGGCAGCCGGAAATGTGACCGGCGGAAACGTGACTGGCGGGGATGTGGCGGGCGGAAGGGTGACCGGCATCCGGCTGAGCCTGGCCGGGGTGTACGGCTTGAGCGGGACGGAATTGAAACGCATCCTTGCCGCCCAGCCGTACAACTCCCTGGCCGATCTGCGGGACAGGGCCAAACTGAGCCGGCCCACACTGAAGCGCCTGGCCCAGCTGGGGGCCCTGGATTCCCTGCACCGCCAGGCCCAGGCGGTCACGGGCAATACCGCCAACCGCGCAGACCTCATCGCCCACGTCAACAGCCTGCCGGCGCACAAGTCCAACAAGCGCAACGAACCCATAGCCGGCCAGCTGGCACTGCCGATGGGGGATGTGGAACTGGGCGGCCTTGACGCCGTGCACCCGGCGCCCGGCCTGGCCGAGACGGTGGGCACCGAACTTGATTTGCTGTCCATGGATGTCAGCGACCACTTGATGGGCAGCTACGCCCCGCTGCTGGACCGGCTGGGGGTGAGCCGGGCCGAGGAGCTGCTGGGCCTGCGCAACAACACGGAAATCCTGGTCGCCGGGGTGCGGGTTGCCACCCAGACACCGCCCATGCGCGGCGGGAAGCGGGTGGTGTTCATCAGCATTGACGACGGCACCGGCTGCGTTGACACCACGTTCTTCACCGAGGCGCAGGAAAAGTCCGGCCCCTTGCTTTTTGGCACCCGCATGCTGCTGATCAGGGGCGTGACCCGGCGCACCGGACCGCGTGGAATCACTGTGCAGGCACTGGAGGCCTGGGACCTGCAAAACACCCCGATGCTCCCGGCACTGCCCGTGTTGGTTGGGGCACCGGCAAACCGATACCATCAAAGAGGCTCACAGCAACCCCCGTATGTTGCTTAAACATGGAGCCACACATGACAAACAAGGAGTTACCAGTGCCAGTGGATACACAAATCACCATCAATGTCGACGGCGAGACGACTGCGGTGGCCACAGGCACCACCGGCGCGGAACTGTTCTTTGAACGCCGCGACGTCGTGGTCATGCGCGTGGACGGGGCCTTGTTGGACCTCTCCGCCGTCCTGGAAGCCGGCGCCTTCGTGGAAGCCGTCACCATCGATTCCAAGGACGGCCTCGACGTGCTGCGCCACTCGACCGCCCACGTCATGGCCCAGGCCGTGCAGCAGCTGCGCCCCGACGCCAAGCTTGGCATCGGCCCGTACATCACCGACGGTTTCTACTTTGACTTTGACGTTGCCGAGCCCTTCACCCCCGAGGACCTGAAGAAGCTCGAGAAGATGATGCTCAAGATCGTCAACCAAAACCAAAAGTTTGCCCGCCGCGTCGTTTCCGAGGACGAGGCCCGCGAAGCCATGGCCAACGAGCCCTACAAGCTGGAGCTGTTGGGCAAGAAGAACGACGACGCCGCCGACTCCGCAGAGGGCGTGAACGTTGAGGTTGGTGCCGGTGACATCACCATCTACGCCAACATTGACCGCAAGAGCGGTGAGGACGTGTGGTGCGATTTGTGCCGCGGCCCGCACCTGCAAAACACGAAGCTGATCTCCAACGCCTTCGCGCTGACCCGCACTTCCGCCGCCTACTGGCTGGGCAACCAGAACAACCAGCAGCTGCAGCGCATCTACGGCACGGCCTGGCCCACCAAGGAAGCCCTCAAGGCGCATCAGGAGCGCATCGCAGAAGCCGAGCGGCGCGACCACCGCAAGCTCGGCGTCGAACTTGACCTGTTCTCCTTCCCCGACGAGCTGGGCTCGGGCCTGCCCGTGTTCCACCCCAAGGGCGGCATCATCCGCAAGGAGATGGAAGACTACTCACGACAGCGCCACGTCGAGGCCGGCTACGACTTCGTCTACACCCCGCACATCACCAAGTCCAACCTGTACGAGGTCTCCGGACACCTTGACTGGTACAAGGACGGCATGTTCCCGCCCATGCACGTGGATGCGGAGCTGAACGAGGACGGCACGGTGCGCAAGCCCGGCCAGGACTACTACCTCAAGCCGATGAACTGCCCCATGCACAACTTGATCTTCCGCTCCCGCGGACGCTCTTACCGGGAACTGCCGCTGCGCCTTTTCGAATTCGGTTCGGTCTACCGTTACGAGAAGTCCGGTGTGGTCCACGGGCTGACCCGCGTGCGCGGCATGACACAGGACGATGCGCACATCTACTGCACCAAGGAGCAGATGAAGGATGAGCTCACCGAGACGCTGAACTTTGTCCTCTCGCTGTTGAAGGACTACGGCCTGGAGGACTTTTACCTGGAGCTCTCCACGAAGGACCCGGAAAAGTTTGTGGGCGACGACGATGCCTGGGAGGAAGCAACCAGGACCCTGGAAGAGGTTGCCACCGCGTCAGGGCTGGAACTGGTTGCCGACCCCGGCGGCGCGGCGTTCTACGGCCCGAAGATCTCCGTGCAGGCCAAGGACGCCCTGGGCCGCACCTGGCAGATGTCCACCATCCAGCTGGACTTCAACCTGCCCGAGCGCTTTGAGCTCGAGTACCAGGCCGCCGACGGCACCCGCCAGCGCCCCGTCATGATCCACCGCGCACTTTTCGGTTCGGTGGAGCGGTTCATGGGTGTCCTGACCGAGCACTACGCAGGCGCCTTCCCGGCCTGGCTTTCACCCGTGCAGGTCGTGGCGATCCCCGTCGCGGAAACCTTCAACGACTACATGTTCGAGGTGGTGGCCAAGCTCAAGAAGCAGGGCATCCGCGCCGAGGTCGACATCTCCAGCGACAGGTTCCCGAAGAAGATCAGGACCGCCAGCAAGGACAAGATCCCGTTTGTGCTCATCGCCGGCGGCGACGACGTCGACGCCAACGCCGTGTCCTTCCGCTTCCGCGACGGCAGCCAGGACAATGCCGTGGCAGTCGATGAAGCAGTGCAGCGGATCGTTGACGCCGTCCGCAACCGGACAGCATAAGCCCCTTCACCAGCGGAATAAGGAAGTAAAGCGTGAGCAAGCAAGGTGCGGTGGCCAACGCCGTTGAGGACGACTATGAACTCCCAGGAGTTCCTGATGCCTTTCAGCGGCTCTGGACACCGCACCGGCTCGCCTACGTCAAAAAGGGCGAGCAGGTCTCAGGGGTGCACGACTGCCCCTTCTGTGCGGCCCCCGGCCGCCGCGACGAGGAATCGCTGATCGTCCACCGCGGCGAGTTGGCCTACGTGGTGTTGAACCTGTTCCCGTACAACCCGGGCCACCTGCTCGTGTGCCCGTATCGCCACGTCCCCGACTACACCGACCTGACGGTGGCCGAGACCGCAGAATTTGCGGCCCTGGCCCAGCAGGGCATGCGGGTGCTGCGGGCAGTCTCAAACCCCTCGGGATTCAACCTCGGCATGAACCAGGGCGTCACCGGCGGGGCCGGCATCGCAGCGCACCTCCACCAGCACATTGTGCCGCGATGGGGCGGGGACGGAAATTTCCTGCCCATCATCGCCGGCACGAAAGCCATCACCCAAACACTCGGCGAAGTCCGGGACCAGGTGGCGGCAGCGTGGGACTCCACGCCGGCCACGGACACGGCCTCCACGCCGGCCACCACTCGCACGGCCGCGGCTGCCACCGGGACCGGGGACGGCGATGCTTAACAAGTATGCGCGCGCGCTCTTTGCCGCCATCTTCACCCCGGTCGCGGCACTGCTGGTCCGCCTGAAAGTGTCGCCCGACGCCGTCACGATCATCGGCACCTTGGGCGTGGCAGCGGGCGCCCTCATCGGCTACCCCTTGGGTGAGCTGTTCTGGGGCACCGTCGTCATCACCGTCTTTGTGTTCTCCGACATCGTCGACGGCCTCATGGCGCGCATGCTCGGCCGCTCAGGCAAGTGGGGTGCCTTCCTCGATTCCACTCTGGACAGGGTTGGCGACGGCGCGGTGTTTGCCGGCATCGTCGTCTGGTTTTACACGGGCGGAAACAACCACTTCATCGCCGCCATGGCCCTGACCTGCCTGGTCCTGGGCTCGATCGTTTCCTATGCCAAGGCCAGGGCCGAGGGCCTGGGCATGACGGCCAACGTCGGCATTGCCGAGCGTTCCGACAGGCTCGTTGTTGTGCTGGTGGCGACCGGGCTGGTGGGCCTTGGCATCCCCGAAGCCGTGCTCGCCGTCGTCCTTGTCCTGCTCGCCGTGGCAAGCCTTGTCACAGTGTTCCAACGGGTGGGCACGGTCCGGCGCCAGGCGCTGGCGGCAGCCCAGCCGGCCGGGCAGCACGACGGACAGTAACACTCGTTTCAAGCGGTGCACACTGCCGGAATAGACTGGGCCCACCCGTGCTGCGGATCACGTTCACGGGCCTAATAATCGTTCCTTCCCAGAGGGGTTTTTGTGTCTACACCCGATGTAACACCGGTGACCGGCAGCAGCCGAGTCAAGCGCGGCATGGCCGACATGCTCAAGGGCGGCGTCATCATGGACGTCGTCAACGTTGAACAGGCCAAGATTGCCGAGGATGCCGGCGCAGTCGCCGTCATGGCCCTGGAACGGGTCCCGGCCGACATTCGCGCCCAGGGCGGCGTCTCCCGCGCCAGCGACCCCGACATGATCGACGCCATCATCGCCGCCGTGTCGATCCCCGTCATGGCGAAGGCCCGCATCGGCCACTTCGTCGAGGCCCAGGTCCTGGAATCCCTGGGCGTTGACTACGTTGACGAGTCCGAGGTCCTGACCCCGGCCGACTACGAGCACCACATCGACAAGTGGAACTTCAAGGTCCCCTTCGTCTGTGGTGCCACCAACCTCGGAGAGGCCCTGCGCCGCATCAACGAGGGTGCCGCCATGATCCGTTCCAAGGGTGAGGCCGGCACGGGCGACGTCTCCAACGCCACCGGGCACATGCGCAAGATCCGGGCCCAGATCGCCCAGCTGGCCGCCCTGCCCAAGGACGAGTTGTACGTTGCCGCCAAGGAACTGGCAGCACCGTACGAACTGGTCAAGGAAATTGCCGACACGGGCAAGCTCCCCGTGGTGCTGTTCACCGCCGGCGGCATCGCCACACCGGCCGACGCGGCCATGATGATGCAGCTCGGCGCCGACGGCGTGTTTGTCGGTTCCGGCATCTTCAAGTCCGGAAACCCGGCACAACGCGCGGCAGCTGTCGTCAAGGCCACCACCTTCTTCGACGACCCGGCCGTCATCGCCGAGGTCTCCCGCGGCTTGGGCGAGGCCATGGTTGGCATCAACGTCGCCGACATCCCCGAACCGCACCGCCTGGCCGAGCGCGGCTGGTAACACTCCGGCGGCGGGGCGGTGCTGCAGGGACGCAATTCCCGGCAGCACCGCCCCATCCCGACGCTCCTGCAGTTGCGGGGCGTCTTTCCCCGACGCTCCTGCAGTTGTGGGACGTTTTTTGCATTCGCTCCTGCACCGGTGCCGGGACTCGCACCTTTCCGAAAGGATTGTTACCGTGACACAGCCGTTCACCGGTCTCGTGGCCTACCCCATCACGTCCATGACGGACGACGGCGAACCCGACCTCATTTCCTTCGCCCACCTTGTGCGCAACACGGCTTTCGCGGGCGTATCGGGCGTTGCCGTCCTGGCCACGTCCGGCGCAGGAGTGACATTCGATCGTGGTGAGCGGCAGGCAGTGGTGCAAACCGCGGTGGAATCGGCTCTCATGGTGGGTACGTCGGAGGGAGCGAGGGACTCCGTCATGCCGGTGTACGCGGCGGTGAGCGCCGCCTCCACGCGTGAAGTGGTCCACCTGGCAGAAGATGCCGAACGCGCGGGCGCCGCAGGCTTGTTGCTGGCCCCATTCTCCTACCTGCCACTCTCTGATGCGGAAGTTCGCGCACTATTCACGACAGTCGCAGAAGCAACATCGCTGCCGATCTGCTTTTACAACAAACCCGTGCAGACCCAATATGATGTCAGCCCCGAAACCCTGGCCCACTTGGCAGCCAATGCCAACCTGGCAGCAGTCAAGGACACCATGCGGCGCGACGATGTTGCGGGCCGCATCCGCGATCTCAGGAACGCCGTCGGGCCGGAGTTTTCAATCGGGCTCAGTGCCGACGTCCAGTTGCTGGCGGAACGGCCCGATGTTGACGCCTGGCACAGCGGCCTTGCCGGGTTGCTGCCTGGCGACTACATCGATGTGTGGCGCCTGGCACGTGCAGGTTCGCCGCAGGGTGCAAGCATGGCGCGTTTGCAGAACATCGCGCAAACGCTGGCTGGCATGCCTCACGCCATAGGCGCCCTGCACGCACTGTCCAATGTCATCGGCGTTCCGACGGCCGGACCCCGCGGTCCCTTTGCTGCTGCCACCCAGGAGGAAACGTGGCAGCTGAGCAGCGCAAGCTACGGATAAACCCGGCTGCGAGAGCGTTTGGGGTGGAGGGAACGGGCGGCTACTGCCCCGGGTGGTACCACCAGGTTTGGCCCTTGCCGATGAGGTCAAAGCCGTACTTGCGATAGAGCCGCTGGCCGTCGGGTGTGGCGTTTAGGAGCAGATGTTCGGCGCCCGCATTGAACGCAGCCTCCGCGAGCTTGTTGAGCAGCGCGGTGCCAAGTCCGGACCGGCGCTGCTCAGGGGCCACAACCATGTCAAAAATGCCGGCCAGGTGTTTCTTGCCCTGCTCGGGCAACAGGTAGGCATAGGAGCGCCCGGCCCATTCGTCCCCGCTCTGGGCCGTTGCCAGCCAGACCTGGTTGTCAACAACTGTTGTGAGCGAGACCCGCCCGTCCGGAGCGTCGCTGGCCGTCGACACGGTCTCGACATCGAGGGCCCGGGTCATCCACCAGGGCTGCCAGCCGCGTTCGAAACTGAACTGCGGAAGGATGCCCTCCCGGACGGCGGCATTCATCCAAATGCCGACGGCGCTGGCCCCGAGCCGTTCAGCCTCGCCCAGGGCAGGCTGCAGCCCCGCCGCGGTGATCTCCGTCGGGAACATGCACAGCATCTCCCGGGTCTCGGGCAGCCAGACCCAGTTCATCTTGTGCGTGGAGAAGGACCGGCCGCCCGTTGCCTCGGCCAGTGCCTTGAACCATGCGTGCTGTGTGCCTTGGCAATCTGAAAGCGTCACCACGTGCCTAGACCAACCCCCGCCGGGCGAGGAGGGGAGCCGTGTCGGCGTCGCGGCCGGCAAAGTCATGGAAGGCCTGCCGCGGATTGACCGAGAACCCGCGGCTGAGCAGGGTGTTGCGGAAGTGCTCGCCGTTGGCGCGTGATAGCCCGCCGTTGGCCTTGAACCAAGCCACGGTGTCGGCGTCAAGCACTTCACTCCAAATGTACGAGTAGTAGCCTGCAGCATAGCCGCCGGCAAAGATGTGGTTGAAATAGCCCGTGCGGTAGCGCGGAGGCACAGCCGGCAGCACGAGGCCGGCAGCCGCCAGGGCCGCCGCCTCAAATGCCAGCGGGTCCGCCACCGCCGGGCCCGGAGCCAGTTCGTGCCAGGCGAGGTCAAGCAGCGCGGCGCCCAGATATTCGGTGGTCGCGAAGCCCTGACCCCACAATGATGCGGCGGCCAACCTCTCCGCAGTGCCGTCCGGCAGCGGTTCGCCGCTGCGGTGGTGCCTGGCATAGTTCGCCAGCACCTCGGGCCACAGGATCCACATCTCATTCACCTGCGAGGGGTACTCAACAAAGTCCCGGGGCACATTGGTGCCGGAAAACGTTGGATGCCCGACGTCGGAGAACAGTCCGTGCAGGGCGTGGCCAAACTCGTGGAAGCAGGTCACCACCTCGTCAAACGTCAGCAGCGTGGGTTCCCCGGCCGGCGGTTTGGGGATGTTGAGGTTGTTAACCACGACGGCGCGGTTCCCCGTGAGCGCCGACTGCTCGACAAAGGAGTTCATCCAGGCCCCGCCGCGTTTGGTGTCCCGGGTGTAGTAGTCGCCAAGGAAGAGGCCCAGGGGGGAGCCGTCGGCATTGAACACTTCCCAGGTCCGCACGTCGGGGTGGTAGCCGGCCAAATCGCTGCGCTCGGCGAAGGTGATGCCGTACAACTGTGTGGCTGCGAAAAACACGCCGTTCAGCAGTACGGACTCCAGTTCAAACCAGGGGCGCAGTGCGGCCAGGTCAACTCCGTATTCGTCCCGGCGGATCTGCTCGGAGTAAAACGCCCAGTCCCACGCCTCAATGTCGTGCCCGGCCGCGGCGGCAAGTTTCTGCGCCTCCGCCCCTGCGTTGCGGACAGCTGCGGCGGTGATGGGGGAGAGCATGGCATGCACGGCCATCAGGGACGGAGCGGTCTGCGGCTCGATCTGGCGTTCAGCCTCCGACGTAAAACCAAGAAGCGCTGCCTTCTCGGCACGCAGCGCCGCCATGGCGGCGGCCAGCCCCAGCACCTCGGCACCGGCCCCGGCACCGGCCTCGGCACCCGCCCCGGCGCCCGCTGAACCGCCATCGCCGCGCTCAACCGAGGCCAGGTGCAGCCTGCGCCGGGTCTCCCTGTTGGTCAGCACCTCCAGCGCCGGCTGAGCCGTGGGCAGGATCAGCGTCAACAGGTAGCCGTCCGCGTGCCGGGCCGCACGGGCCGCCGCCGCGGCGGTGGCGAGGTCGTCGGCGCTGAGTCCGTCCAGCTCGGAAGCATCAAGAATGTGCAGTGCCGCGTCATTGCCGGCCTGCATCACCAGCTGTGAAAACTGCGTCCCGAGGGTGGAAAGCTGCCCGTTCAGCTCACGCAGCCGCCCCTGGTCCGCCGCGGCCAGGCCCACGCCCGCCCGGGTGAAAGACTTGCGGTACTCGGCCAGCAGCCGCGCCGACTCCGCGTCCAGGCCGTCGTCGGGCACCGTCAGAAAACGCTCGTACAAAGCAGCATTGAGCAGCACGGTGTCCTCGTGCGCGGCCAGCCGCGGACCGACCTCAGTCTCGATCTCCTGGATGGCTGGGGTGCCGTCGGCACTGGCAACATTGAAAAACACATTTGCCACCCGGGTCAGCGTGGCACCGCTGCGCTCCATCGCCAGCACCGTGTTGGCAAACGACGCCGGCGCCGGATCTGCCGTGATGGCCGCGATCTCCGCCAACTGCTGGGCAAACCCCTCCGCAAAGGCAGGCAGGTAGTCCCCAATCCGAATGGCCGCAAAGTCAGGCAGCTGGTGGGGGAGTGCGCTGGGTGCCAGAAACGGATTGCTTGAATTGTCGTCGGTCATGCTTTGACTCTTTCATGTTTTAACTGAAGGACGACGGCGAAACGAAAGTTTCGCCGTCGTCCTTGGTTTGCCCCGTGGGCTGGGGCGGCAGCCGGGCTACTTTTGCGTGAACACCAGCGACATCGGGGTCGTCTCCGTGGTCTGCCCCTGCGGGTTGTCACGGAAGATGTCCTCAAGAACCGACTGGGGCAGTGCCGTGTCGTGGCCCAGGGCCACAACTCCCAGGTCGTTGGCGTCCATGATGGCGGTGCCGGCGAACGTTGCGGCGAACTCGGCCGGAACAGTCTTGCGGACCAGCGCGCTCAGGCGGGCCGCCACACCGTCGGGGTCGATGGGCGCGTACTTCACCGAGTGGGTTGAGGTGCCCACCTGGTAGCCGGCGGCGCCGTCGATCGCGTTGATGTTGTGCCCGACAACGTCGTAGAAGACGCCCGACTTGCCCTGAAGCTTGCCGATGACGGAGCGGGCGGAGGCGTACATGATGCGCGGCAGCCCCACCTCGTCGATGGCCAGCTGCATTGACCACGGGCTCGCCAGGCCAATGCCGCCGGGGTTGCGGGTGACGAACTTGGAGAAGAAGCGTGCCGCGTTGCTGACCTTGATGTCCCAGACGGGGATGGAGCGGCCCTGCGTCATGGCCACGATCTTCTCGGAGACAAACAAGTACCAGGGCGTGTCGGCGGTTGCCGTGCCGTGGTCGCCGCCGGCCGTGGGCAGCCCGTCGAAGTAGCGCTTCACATACGTCATGGCAGTGGGGTCAAAGTCGGTTTCCTTGTAGAAAACCTCTGTGCGCAGCGGGTAGCGGCGGAACGTGCCGGCGTTGCCCGGGACCGTGATGTCGAGCTGCTTGTCGGCGTTGGGCACGTAGTCGCTCTTGCCCTCGATGCCTGCCTTGATTTCCGGCTCGTCGAAGAATTCGCGCAGCCACAGCTCGGTGTTGATCAAGCGCCAAAAAACCATGGTTGAGCCGGAGCTCTTGCCGCTGAGGAGTTCCTCAAAGGCGTAGATGACGGCGTCCTGGTTCCAGTAGGGCCGGGAGCCGAAGGAGCTGGACAGGAAGATCTCGTAGATCTTTTCCTTCATGTGCCCAAACCATTCGGCTTCGGGGGTGGTGAAGCCGATCTTGTTGCGGCGGTTGCTGATCATTTCCGGCAGCAGATCGCGGGTGGCGTCGCGCAGGATGCGCTTGTTCCAGCCGCCCTTGATGATTGACTCATCGTCAAGGCTGAACAGGAACTTCACCACTTCCTTGTCCAGGAACGGCACACGGCCCTCCAGGGAGAAGCGCATGGTGTTCTTGTCTTCGTAGCGCAGCACGGCCGGCAGCGACTTGTGGAACAAGTCGTCGATGAGGCGCAGTTTCAGGTTGTCCGGGATGTTGGCGAACTTCTCGGTCTTGTACTTGGCCGTGAACTTCTTGTCCAGGAGGGCGGAAATGCCGACTTCCTTCTTGAATGTCAGCTTGCCCTGGATCCGGAAACGGGCCAGCCGGAACAAGATGTCCGAGCTGGCGAGCAGCTCCTTGGCCAGTTTGGCGTTCTCACCGTTCTTCTTCAGCTGGCGCAGGTACGCAAAGTAGTACGGGATGTAGCCGGCCATCATCTCGTCGGCACCCTGGCCGTCGAGCAGCACCGAGACGTGCTTGGAGGCTTCGCGCATCACCTGGTATTGGGCGTAGGGGCCCGAGGAGATGACCGGCTCCTCCATGGTGCGCACAAAGTCTTCCAGGTCTTCCACGAATTCGCCGGGCTGCGGCAGGATCTTGTGGCTGGTGACATTGCCTTCGCAGCGGTCGAGCACGGCGTCGGCGTAGGCTTCCTCATCATTGATGGAGTTGGGGAAGACGGCCGAAAAAGTCTGCTGCTTGGCGCCGAGGGAGTCCGTGGCGGCAGCATTTTCCTGCATCAGCTTGTTGATCGTTGCGACGACGGCGGAGGAGTCAAGGCCGCCTGACAAGGCGGTGCCCACGGGAACTTCCGACTGCAGGCGCAGGCGCACGCCCTCGGTGAAACGCTCCCGGTATTCGTCAATGACGGCCTGGGAGTACGGGGTCTCAACCTTGGCCAGCTCGGCGAGCTCTTCCTTGAAACGGGTGTAGGAACTGATCGTGATGGTCCCGGCCGGCCCGGCCTCTGAATCAACGGTGTTCAGCACCAGCTTTTCGCCCGGCATCAGCTTCTGCACGCCGGCAAAGAACGTGGCCGGTTCGTCGTCGTGGATCCTGAACTGCAGGTAGCGGTAGAGGATGCGCTCGTCAACGCCGCGCTCAAGCTTGTTGGTGGCCAGCAGGGGCTTGATTTCTGAACCAAAGAGCAGTGTGGGGGCGGCGGTGGTGCCTGCCGTGGCATAGTACAGCGGCTTGATGCCGAAGTGGTCGCGGGCCAGCACCAGGCGGTTGTTCTTGCGGTCATGGATGGCAAAGCCAAACATGCCGTTGAACTTGTCAAAGGCCGCATCGCCCCACTGCTCGTAGGACTGGAGCACAACTTCGGTGTCCGAGGCGGTGGTGAAGGTCCGGCCCAGGGCCTCCAGCTCGGCCCGCAGGTCAAGGTAGTTGTACACCTCGCCGTTGTAGACCAGCACCGTCTGGCCGTCGGCGCTGTACATGGGCTCCTGGCCGTGGGCCACATCAATGATGGAGAGGCGGCGGTGTGCCAGCCCCACGTTGCCGTGCGCGTACACGCCCTCACCATCGGGGCCCCGGTGCACCATGCACGCATTCATCTGCTGCAACAGGGATTCATCTTCCCCATAACCGTAGTATCCGGCGATTCCGCACATACTGCATTACCTCATCTTTAGTACGTCAGTCCTGCCGACAATGGTACTTGCTTGCGGACCCGCCGCCTCCCACCCGGCACGGCGCGTAAAGGAAGTTTTCTGTGTGAGTTTGCGCCCACCTATGATGTAACCGTGACTTTCAACTCCACATCCGCCACCGCATCCGGGCCCACCATTGGCATTTTGGCCCTGCAGGGCGACGTCAGGGAACACGCCCGGGCCCTGACCGAGTGCGGAGCCGTTGCGGTCCCGGTGCGGCGCCCGGCCGAGCTGGCCGCCGTCGACGGTCTTGTCATCCCGGGCGGAGAGTCAACCACCATCGACAAGCTCAGCCGGATCTTTGGCATGCGCGAGCCGCTGATGGAGCGCATTGCGGCGGGGATGCCTGTTTATGGCAGCTGTGCGGGCATGATCATGCTGGCCGACGAGATTGCCGACCCCGCCCGGGACCAGGCCGGGAATCCGCAGCAGACATTGGGCGGGCTGGACATCACGGTGCGCCGCAACGCCTTTGGTCGGCAGGTCGATTCCTTTGAAACGGAGCTGCAATTCAGCGGCCTGGCCCGGCAGGGTGAAGCTGAAACGCCCCTGCATGCGGTGTTTATCCGGGCGCCGTGGGTTGAGCGTGTCGGCCCCGGCGTGCAGGTGCTGGCCACGGTCAACCTGCCGCGGCCCGTGCAAAACGATAGGATTGATTTAAAAGTTCGTGCAGTCGCCGTTCGTTCGCGGCATTTGCTGGCCACCTCCTTCCACCCGGAAGTGACAGGGGAGCGCCGCATCCACGAACTGTTTATCCGCATGATTAAAGGAGACGCGTAACCATGTCAGGCCACTCCAAATGGGCAACAACCAAGCACAAGAAGGCGATTCTTGACAGTCGCCGCGCAAAGTCGTTCGCCAAGCTGATCAAGACCATTGAAGTAGCTGCCCGCGGCGGCGGCGCCGACCTCCAAGGCAACCCCGCCCTGGAACTTGCCGTCACGAAGGCTAAAAAGACGTCTGTTCCGGCGGACAACATCGACCGCGCCATCAAGCGCGGCGCGGGCCTGCTCGGCGACGCCGTTGACTACCAGACCATCATGTATGAAGGCTACGGCCCGCAGGGATCAGCAATCCTGATCGAGTGCCTCACCGACAACAAGAACCGTGCCGCCTCCGAGGTCCGCCTCGCCGTGGGCCGCAACGGCGGCAACATGGGCGATCCCGGCTCCGTTGCCTACATGTTCACCCGCAAGGGCATCGTCGGCCTGCCCAAGAATGAGCTCACCGAGGACGAACTGCTCATGGCTGTCCTGGACGCAGGCGCCGAAGAGGTTAAGGACCACGGTGAAAGCTTCGAGGTCATTTCCGACCCCCAGGACCTGCCCGCCATCCGCGCGGCACTGACCGAGGCCGGCATCGAGTACGAGTCCGACGAGGCGGGCTTCGTTCCGTCCATGCAGGTGGAACTCGATGTGGAGCACGCCCGCAAGTTCATGAAGCTCTACGACGCCCTGGAAGATCTTGACGACGTCCAGAACATTTACTCCAACGCCGACATGAGCGCCGAGGTCCTCGCCGCGCTTGAAGAGGACTAGGAACTGCGTGTTTTAGGTGTTGACCCGGGCCTGACCCGGTGCGGGCTCGGCGTCGTTGACGTCGCCGCCAACCGCACGGCCACGCTCGTGGGGGTCGGCGTGGTGGGCAGCTCGCATGAATTGAGCCTTGACGCCCGGCTGCTGGTCATCGCGGAAGCGATTGACCAGTGGCTGGACGCGTTTAAGCCCGATGTGCTGGCCATTGAGCGCGTGTTTGCCCAAACGAACCTCAGCACCGTGATGGGTGTGGCCCAGGTGTCGGGTGTGGTCATGGTTGCCGCCGCCCGGCGCGGAATTCCGGTCGCCTTGCACACCCCGTCCGAGGTCAAGGCGGCCGTCACGGGCAATGGGCGCGCCGACAAGGCCCATGTCACGGCCATGGTCACCAGGCTCCTGCGGCTGGCCGAACCGCCCCGCCCGGCCGATGCCGCTGACGCGCTGGCCCTTGCCATCGCACATGCCTGGCGCAGCGGCGGTGCCTTTTCCGCAGGGGCGGAGAGTTCGACGGCGGCCCAGCAGCTGTGGCGCGATGCCGAGAGCAAGGCGAGGGTCAAGAAAAACAAGGAGAAGCCGGGTGCCACCTGGAGCTAGCTGTTAGTACGTATGTTCTATATACTTGGTGTTGTGCAGTGCCCAGCCAGTCCGGTTTTTGTCAGGAGCAGTTCCCATGATTAGTTTTGTCCGTGGCCCCGTGGCCTCGCTTTCCCTGGCCCAGGCCGTCATCGACGTCAACGGGGTGGGGATGCTGGTGCATGCCACCCCGAAAACCCTGGGCGGGCTGCGGCTGGGGGAGGAGGTCCGGCTCACCACTGCCATGATTGTGCGGGAAGATTCCATGACGCTCTACGGCTTTGCCGACGAGCAGGAGCGCGAAGTGTTCGACATCCTGCTCAGTGTCAGCGGCATCGGACCCCGGCTGGCGCTGGCCATACTGTCAGTTCTGGAGCCCGAAAGCATCAGGATCGGTGTGGACACCGGCGACGGCAAGGTCTTCACCAAGGTCCCCGGCGTGGGCCCCAAGGTGGCCGGCCGGATCGTCCTTGAACTCAAGGGCAAGCTCAAGCCCACAGGTGCCGCCGTGGCGTCCGCCCCCGCGGCAGCCGCCCTTGAATGGAAGGACCAGGTGGTGGCAGCCATGACAAGCCTGGGCTGGAACGAAAAGGATGCGCTGAAGGCCATCGACGCCGCCATGGCGGCCGAACCTGAGCTCGCGGAAGGCGCCAACGTGGCGGCCGTGCTGCGGGCCACGCTGCGCTGGCTCGGCCAGGACAACACGAGGCAAAAGAACGGTGTGCGGTAGACGATGGCTGGCACGGAAGACTCAAGCCCCGGACTGCCCGGACAAATAAACATCGGCCAGGGGGCGGCGCCGGCCGGGCACAGCGCCGCCAGCGAATTGGCGGCGCCAGTGGCGGAACCGGAGGAGCGCGAACTCGAAGCCGCTCTGCGGCCCAAGAACCTCGACGACTTTGTCGGCCAGGAACGCGTCCGCAAGCAGCTGGCGCTGGTTCTGGCAGCGTCAAAAATCCGGGGCCGCAGCGCGGACCACGTGCTCATGTCGGGGCCTCCCGGGCTGGGCAAGACCACCCTGGCGATGATCGTGGCGGCGGAAATGAACGCCCCCCTGCGCATCAGCTCCGGCCCCGCCATTCAGCACGCCGGCGACCTGGCCGCCATTTTGTCCTCCCTCTCGGAGGGCGAGGTGCTGTTTCTGGATGAAATCCACCGCATGTCCAGGCCCGCCGAGGAAATGCTGTACATGGCGATGGAGGATTTCCGGGTCGACATCATTGTGGGCAAGGGCGCCGGAGCAACAGCCATCCCGCTTGAACTGCCGGCCTTCACCCTTGTAGGGGCCACGACCCGTGCGGGACTGCTGCCCGGTCCGCTGCGCGACCGCTTTGGCTTTACCGGCCACCTGGAATTTTATTCAGTGGGCGAGCTGGAACTTGTCCTGCGCCGCTCCGCGGGCATGATGGACCTGAAGCTGACAAGCGCCGGATTTGCTGAAATAGCCGGCCGGTCCAGGGGGACCCCCCGCATTGCCAACCGACTGCTGCGCCGCGTGCGCGACTGGGCGCTGGTGCACGGCGTGGAAACCATCGACGCCCGCACAGCCTCTTCGGCACTCGACATGTACGAGGTTGATGCCAAGGGACTTGACCGCCTGGACAGATCCGTCCTTGAAGCCCTGGTCAAGAAGTTCAATGGCGGCCCCGTGGGCCTTTCGACACTCGCCATCGCCGTCGGCGAGGAACCTGAAACCGTTGAGACAGTGGCCGAACCGTTCCTGGTGCGCGAAGGGCTGCTGGGCCGGACCCCGCGGGGTCGCATCGCGCTGCCGGCGGCTTGGGAGCACCTGGGCCTGAAGATGCCCGGAAATGCGGTGGCTGCAGCGATGCTGCCCTTCGATGAGGAAGAACGGGACGCATAGCGGAGCTGTCCGGACTGGCAGCTGCAGGCCCCGCGGCGGATTCAGCTCTGGGCGGCAAAGATTTGTGAAAGCGGCCGGTTCGGGTCTTTTTCACGGCAATTTTGCCTAAATGCATGCATTGGTGGCCTTCTTCGGGCGGTTTCCCATGCCGCATTCAGCTTTACCCTCTAGACTGATATGACGTCCGGCACGTTCACTTCGTGCTAGGCCGCCACCACTTACTTAACCGAATGGAACCCTAGCTGTGTCCCTCAGCAGTACTTTGGCCGCCGAAACCGCCCCCCAGGCTGGTTTGTTGAGCCCCATGAACCTCCTTTTGTTTGCGATGTTTGCGCTGCTCATCATCATGATGGTCCGCAAGCAAAAGAAAACCAAGGCAGCCGCGCAGGAGCAGCGTTCCAAGTTGGCTCCCGGGGTTGAGATGATGACGAACTTTGGCCTCTTTGGCAAGGTTCTCTCCATCGACGAAGAGGAGAACAAGATTCTCCTTGAAATCTCCCCCGGCACCACCGCTACGGTGCACCGCCAGACGGTCGCCAAGATCATCGAGCCCAAGGGCGAGGACGCCATTGTTCCCGATGATGCTTCTTCCCTGACCCTGGGTCTGGAAAAGAAGAGCGACGACGGGGAATCCGTGGAGGAATCCCTGGAGCGCCTGAAGAACGAAAACAACAAAGACAACTAGCCTTATCCGGGTTGGCGGCTGCTGTGCCTGAGAAGTGTCGGGCGCGGCAGCATTGCCATGTTCACAACACCCGTGATCAATAGAAGGATCCCTTGATGGCACGAACCGGTCCGACGTCCACAGCCCGCAGAACTCTTCTGTGGCTTGCGGCGATCATCATTGCATGCACCCTGGCAGTAGGTGGCGGCGTCATGGCCGGGGCTGCCACCTGGGCTCCGAAACTTGGACTTGACCTCGAGGGCGGCACGCA